>NZ_JBKFEY010000004.1:0-191091 GCF_046507575.1 Pontitalea aquivivens
ACTGTCTCAAAGCTCTCCCGCGATCCACGTTCTGAAAGACCCGAACTGTGGCTGCTGCACAGCTTGGATCGAGATCCTCAAAGAGAACGGATTTAAGGTCACCACCGAGCGCAGCTTCGGCACCCTCCTGATCCGGCACAAGGTCGAGAACGGCATCCCCCAGAACATGACCTCCTGCCACACCGGCGAAATCGAGGGCTACATGATCGAAGGACACGTGCCGACGGCCGACATTCGACGGCTGCTATCCGAGCGCCCCGATGCCGTCGGTCTCGCCGTGCCTGGGATGCCTTACGGATCACCGGGCATGGGGCCAGAGGATGAGCGGGAAGCCTACGACGTGTTCCTGATCCTCGGAGATGGCAGGACGGAAATCTTCTCCAGCTACGAGGCTGCCTGACGGCGCCGATCTCAGGATCGCTGTGGGGCCACTGCACAAACCTCACACCGCGCAGTCGCAGCGAAAGTCAGGAAAGTCCCGCATTGCTGACCTCCATCCTTTGCGCAGCGACCGTCCGCTCTCCGCCCTTCGCGTCGAGACCGATCCAAGGGATGTAGGGATGGCTTTCGCGTTCGATGAACATCGCTTGTCAACGTCTGGTCAACCCGCGAATGCGTCCCTGTGCGCACGTTGATCCGTCCAAATCCGGCGAGAAGCGCCGATAGTTCTCGAAAAAGTCTGCCGTCTCAAAGGCTTGCACGTTAAGTCTCTGAATAGAAAAGAGTCATGAGAATCAAAGAGTTCGGCTCATAACCTGAAGGCCGCAGGTTCAAATCCTGCCCCCGCAACCACTCCAAGGCACGCCGACATTCCAAAGGCTTATGAAAAGGCCCCGCGCGCTTCGCCGGGGCCTTTTGTTTTGACTCGAGCTGGACTCAAAGTTTGACCCCTGCTTGTGTCAGCGCGACGGTCGAGATGCCGTCGACGTGCTCCACCGTCACCGGTACCGTCCGCGTGCGGCGTCAGCACGATCTTCTCGATCAGGCCACGGATCGCGCCTCCTGGGCTTCCTCCATACCCTTGCTCTCAGCCAGCGGCACATAGCCCTGACAGAGAATTGTCCGCGATGCTCGGCCACGAACGTGTATCTCATTTTGCATCCCTGGCGAAATACGCGGTCGCCTTTTTTAAGATATCCCGCTCCTCCGTCACTCTCAGGAGCTCGCGCTTGAGTCGACGGATTTCGGCCTCTTTCTCGGCGTCACCAGATGACGCCTTCGCGAACGTCTTCTTCCAGGCGTAGAACGAATGCGTGCTGACCCCCAGGCGCTCCGACACTTCCCTGACCGGGTAGCCCCTCTCTGTGATCTGCGCGACGGCATCTCGCTTGAGATCGTCACTGAACTTGCTGCTGCTCATCAGGGCCTCCTTGCCTCAAAATTGGCGAAGAAGGCGTCCACGATACACGGGGCAATTCAGATTTAGGTGATTCGAAGCGCAGGCGACGCGCCAGATTTCGAGCGTTTCGTTTTGGCGAAGTTTGCTACAATTTTGGTAAGTAATTGATTTAAAATGTTATTTTGTTATTGATTTGAAGCGAATTCTAACACAGACTTTTCGCTACAGAGGTCAACAAAGACCTCTAACAGTCAAGGCATCGAAGCCTCATGAAACCGCGTCAATGGCGACGTTGTTCATGGGGCTTTTTCGTTTGCCCGGCATAATAAAAATCATCACCAACATGGGAGAAGTTCCGATGAAGCGTCGGAGTTTTGTCAAAGGCCTTGGTGCCTTTGGAACAGTGGCCGCCTCTGGCGGTCTGGCCGCGCCTTCCCTGATCCTGGGGACCCGTTCCGCCTACGCCCAGAACGGGGAAATCCCGGTGGGTCTCCTGTTCTCGCTGACGGGCGCGGTCGCTGTGGTCGAACGCACCCTGCATGACGCCGCGCTGATGGCCATCGAAGAGATCAACGCAGCCGGCGGGGTCCATGGCATGCAGCTCAAGACCTTCATCGAAGATCCCGCCTCTGACCCTGCGACCTATGCGGATCGCGCTCGTCGCCTGATGATCCGTGATAATTGTGTCAGCGTCTTTGGTTCCTACACATCGGCCAGCCGCCAGGCGGTGCTTCCGGTCGTGGAAAGCCGCAACAACCTTTACTGGTACCCGACGCTTTATGAGGGGCGTGAATGTTCGCGCAACATCATGTATGGTGGTGCTGTGCCGAACCAGCAGCAGCAGGACTTCGTTCCGTGGCTGTTTGAGAATTTTGGCGGTCGGTTCTATCTGATCGGCAACAATTACGTTTATCCGAAGGAAGAAAACAACGTCTGCAAGATGCTGCTTGGCCAACTGGGCGGCGAGGTGGTGCATGAGGAATATGTGCCGCTTGGCCATTCGGACTTCAGCTCTGTGATCAATCGTATCCGCTCTGAAAAACCCGACGTGATCTTTTGTACCTTGGTAGGCGACAGCGATGTGGCATTCCAGCGCCAGTATCACGCCGCAGGCTTCAACCCCGAGGAAATGCCGGTCGCCTCGCTCACGCGATCCGAGGTTGAAGTCGCTGCGATCGGTGGTGAGGCGGCGGTGGGGCATTTTTCGTCCGCGCCCTATTTCATGGGCCATTCGTCGCCTGAAAATGAGCGTTTCGTTGAGGCGTACAAAGCCCGGTGGGGCGGTGACCAGGTCACCCATTTCGTCTCGGAGGCGGCTTATTTCCAAGTCTACCAGTTCAAGGCGGCGCTGGAAAAACTTGACCCCGCGAACATTACGCCGCAGGCAATCCGCGATGCGGCGGTGGGTCTGACGGTGACGGCGCCGCAGGGTGAGGTTCTGGTAGATCCCAACCTGCATACCCATCTCTGGCCCAAGATTGCCCGCTGGAAGAGTGACGGTCAGGCCGAGATCCTGATCCAGTCCGCAGAGCGTGTCGCCCCAGACCCCTACTGGGCCTATGAGGGCGAGACCTGCACGGGCGAGGGCCTCGTTCGCAGTTGATGGACGGCTGACGCCGGGGGGGCGATGCGCTTCCCCGGCCCCCTCTCTCATAACTTTCGCAGCACCGATACCGGGGACCCACCCGGCACCGGACATTCCTGTCTTGCCTGGCGCAAGGCGGACAACGGCAAGCGACAACAGCGACGGAACGGTATGGACACGATCTTCAATCAGTTGTTCGCCGGCGTCAGCATGGCCTCCATACTTCTGATGGTGGCGCTGGGGCTGGCGATCATTTACGGCGCGATGGGCGTCATCAATCTGGCGCATGGCGAATTCGTCATGCTGGGCGCCTATGTCACCTGGGCGATGCAGACTTACCTGGGAACCGGGCTTCTGATGGCCCTGCCGGTCGTCTTCGTGTTGATCGGCTTTGTTGGCTGGGGAATAGAACGAACGGTCGTTCACCGCCTTTACCGCAGGCCTCTCGATACGATTCTGGCCACCTGGGGTATCGGCATCGTGCTGCAGCAACTTGTGCGCATGGGCATCGGGCCGGAATCGCGTTTCATCGCGGGGCCATCCTTTCTGCAGGGCAACCTGACGATCGGCAATGTGGTGATGTCGAACTATCGCATCTTTGTGGTGCTGTTTTCGGCTGCAGTGCTGGTGGCGACCTGGGCGCTACTGACGCGCACCGAATTCGGCAAGAAGTTGCGGGCCGTCATCCAAAATCGTGAGATCTCGGAATGTTACGGGGTTCGCGCAGAAAAGGTCTATGCCCTGACCTTCGCCTATGGCGCGGGGCTGGCGGGCGTGGCCGGGGCCCTGATTGCCCCGTTGGTCAGCACCACACCGGCGATGGGCACCTATCTGGTGGTGGACGCCTTCCTGGTCGTCATTATCGGGGGGGTCGGCTCGATCGTGGGGACGGCTGTGGCCGCAGGCGCGGTGGGCGAGGCGACTGCATTCTTTTCGCTTCTGATGAACGACACGCTGGGGCGGATCGCCGTCCTTGTCGCAATCATCCTGTTCATCCGACTACGTCCCAACGGGCTGTTCCCGCAGTCTGTGCGCCGCTGAGGAGGGCATCATGAACCGGACCAACCGATACGACTTTCTGGGCTATGTTGCCTTTGCGCTTGTCATTCTTCTGGGCGTGCCCGCGCTTTTGGGCTTTGACGGGTTCGAGCTGAACACTTTTGCGCGCTATCTTACGCTGGCGATGGTCGCAATGGCGCTAGCCCTGTCCTGGGGTACGGCGGGGTTGCTGAACCTTGGTCAGGCAACGACCTTTGGCATCGGCGCTTATGTCATGGCCATGCATCTGAAGCTGAAGGCCAGCGTCAACAATGTAGGCGGCATGCCCGACTTCATGGGCTGGAACAATGTCGAGACCCTGCCGTGGTTCTGGCTGCCGTTCCATTCGTTGCCAGTGACGCTGATCCTGGGGCTTGCGCTGCCTGCGCTGCTGGCGGGGCTGATGGGCGTCTTCATGTTTCGCGCCCGGATCACCGGGGTGTTCGTGGCGATCATCACCCTTGCCTTCATGGTCGCGTTGCAGCTGCTTTTCATTGAGGAACAACGATATACGGGCGGGCAGAATGGCCTGACGGGTCTTGCGCCACTGCAACTTGGCGGCTGGACGGTCGATACCTACAGCTTGTCGTTCTATTACCTCGTTTCGGGCTGTCTGATTGCCGCGCTGCTTCTGGGTGCGCTGGTGACGCGCAGCAAGGTCGGGCTGATCCTGCGCGCGATCCGAGAAGACAACATGCGTGTGCGCTATTTCGGCTATGACGTGGCGCGTTACGAGACGGTGGTGTTCTGCATCTCGGCCGCCATCGCAGGTTGGGCGGGGATGCTTTATGCGCTGGTTCTCGAATTCGCTTCGCCCACCTATATGGGCGTCGCTTTCAGCCTGGGCATCGTGATCTGGGTCGCCGTCGGCGGGCGGGAATCCCTTCTTGGCGCAGCGGTGGGTGCGATCCTTGTGAACCTTGCCGAGGGCCGGCTGTCGGACCTGTTCGTCGAGGGCTGGCTGTTAATCCTGGGCCTGATGTTCATCTTCTTTGTCCTGTTTCTGCCGCGCGGGCTTTACGGCCTGGTGCGCGGTGCAACCGAAGCGCTCGGCCGGGGCAGAAACGCACAGCGTGACGCCGATGCCATCAAGATCGAGGACCCCGCCAGATGACCGGTATTCTTGAAGTTTGTGACCTTTCCGTCCAGTTTGGCGGGCTAAAGGCGGTCAACGCCGTGTCGCTGCAGATCCAGAAGGGTGAATTGCGCTGCCTTTTGGGGCCGAATGGCGCGGGTAAATCCACTACGCTGGACCTGATCTGCGGCAAGACGCGGGCGACCTCGGGGCAGATCCTGTTCGACGGCCATGACATCACCTGGCTCAAGGAATACCGCCGGGCGCGGCTGGGGATCGGGCGCAAGTTCCAGGTGCCGTCGGTTTTCAAGGAACTGACGGTTCTGGAAAATCTTGAAGTCGCACAATCGCGCAAGGCAGGTGTGCTTGACACCATTCGTGTTTTTCGCACGCCGGTGCGCGGCCGCATTCTTGAGGTGCTGGACCGCGTCGGGCTGGCCGACCATGTCGACATTCGGGCGGGCAACCTGTCGCACGGGCAGACCCAGTGGCTGGAAATTGCCATGCTGCTGGCCCAGGATAGCAAGCTTATTCTGATGGATGAGCCGACCGCCGGAATGACCATTCAGGAGACGTTGAAGACCGCCGCGATCTTCAACGCGCTGAAGGGCGAACACACGATCATCGTGGTCGAACATGACATGCAGTTCGTTCGCGAAGTAGCCGAGCGGGTCACGGTGATGAACCAAGGCAGCGTTCTGGCCGATGGGTCAATCGCCGAAATCGAGGCCGACCCGCAGGTCAAGGCCGTCTATCTCGGACATTGAGGATCAGATGATGATCGAGGCAAAGAACCTCTTTTCCTATTACGGCAAGAGCCCTGTCCTGCAGGATGTCAGTTTTTCCCTGCACAAGGGTGAGCTGCTTAGCGTGCTGGGGCGCAATGGGGTGGGCAAGACCACGCTGATGCGCAGCTTCATGGGGCTGACTGACCGGTTGGACGGCAGTCTGTTTTTCGACGGCCATGACATCGCGCGGATGAGCACGCCCGACCGGGCCATGCTGGGCATTGGCTATATTCCGCAGGGACGTGAAATTATCCCGCGCTTTACCGTGCGTGAGAATATCGTGATGGGTACCTATGCCCGCTGCGACGGCCGCCGCGATATGCCCGAATTCGTCTTCGAGTTGTTCCCGATCCTGAAGGAATTCCTGGATCGGCGCGGGGGTGATTTGTCCGGCGGCCAGCAGCAGCAGTTGGCCATTGCCCGCGCATTGGCGATGGACCCGCAGTTGCTGATCCTGGATGAGCCGACCGAAGGCATTCAGCCCAACATCGTCCAGCAGATTCATGACGTGATCGTGCGGCTGAACCGCGAATTCGGTCTGACGATCGTGCTTGTTGAACAGAACGTGCCCTTTGCGCGTGCCGTTTCGGACCGCTTTCTCGTCATCGACAAGGGCCGCGTCGTCATCAGTGGCGCGGGGTCCGAGCTGACCGATGAGATTGCCGACAAGCACCTGACTTTCTGACACCGGGGGGAACCCGGCGTCATCCTGACCAGATCCAACCAGAGAGGAGAAGCCGAATATGAGACACGGCGACATTTCATCCAGCCCCAGCACCGTCGGCGTGGCGGTGGTCAATTACAAGATGCCCCGCCTTCACACGAAGGCCGAAGTCATGGAGAATGCGAACAAGATCGCGGACATGATCGTGGGCATGAAGCAGGGCCTGCCTGGCATGGACCTGATCGTGTTCCCCGAATATTCGCTTCAGGGCATCATGTATGATGAAAAAGAGATGTATGAGACGGCGGTGACGATCCCCGGCGACGAGACCGAGGTCTTCGCCCGGGCCTGTCGCAAGGCCAATGTCTGGGGCATCTTCTCGCTGACCGGCGAACGCCATGAGGAGCATCCCCGCAAACCGCCCTACAACACCCTCATCCTGATGAACAACAAGGGCGAGATCGTCTCGAAATATCGCAAGATCCTGCCCTGGTGCCCGATCGAGGGCTGGTATCCCGGTGGGACGACGCATGTAGCCGAAGGACCGAAGGGCCTGAAGGTGGCGATGATCATCTGTGATGATGGCAACTATCCCGAAATTTGGCGCGACTGCGCAATGAAGGGGGCCGAGCTGATAGTCCGCTGCCAGGGCTACATGTATCCGGCCAAGGACCAGCAGGTAATCATGGCCAAGGCCATGGCATGGGCAAACAACTGCTATGTCGCGGTGGCCAATGCGGCAGGCTTCGACGGGGTCTACACCTATTTCGGCCATTCGGCGATCATCGGCTTTGATGGCCGCACGCTGGGCGAATGCGGCGAAGAGGAATATGGCATCCAGTATGCCCAGCTCTCGATCCCCGAGATCCGGGATGCCCGCGCCAACGACCAGTCGCAAAACCATCTCTTCAAGCTTCTGCATCGTGGCTACACGGGTGTCCATGCGGCGGGGGATGGCGATCACGGGGTGGCCGACTGCCCGTTCGAATTCTACCGGACCTGGGTCACCGACGCACAGAAGGCGCGCGAGCAGGTCGAGGCCTTCACCCGCACCACCGTGGGCGTGGCCTCTTGCCCGGTGGGCAGCCTGCCGACGGCGGCCAAGGAAAAGGAAGCCTGAGGGTTGATGCATCAGGGCGGCGGTCACCCGCCGCCCATCTTTCCAGGCGGATCAACGCCACCACCTTACCGGCGGGCAGCCCCGCCCCTGAAGGAGACCGCAGCCGATGCCGTTTCTCAACGACATGCTGGCCGATACCGAACGCCGCAAGCGCGATGCAGACGCCCTCAAGACCGAGACGCTGGCCGAGGATGACGTGGTGTCTGCCCATCGGGTCGCCGCCACCGGCCTTGACAGCCGCTTCCGCTTTGACGTCGATCTGATCGCCGACCACCTGCGGCGTGAGATCATAGGCCAGCCCCATGCCGTCGAGTCGATCATCGACATGCTGCGCATCGTCCGTGCCGATATCGCCGATCCGCGCCGCCCGCTTTATACCTCGCTCTTGCTCGGGCCGACTGGCGTCGGCAAGACGGAAATCGTGCGTGTGCTGGCCCGGTCCATTCACGGCGATGCCGATGCGCTGTGCCGGGTGGACATGAACACCCTGTCACAGGAACATTACGCTGCCGCGATTTCGGGCGCGCCGCCGGGCTATGTCGGCTCGAAAGAGGGGCGCACGATCCTTGATCAAAGCAAGATCGAGGGCAGCATCGGCAAGCCCGGAATCGTCTTGTTTGATGAGTTGGAGAAGGCAAGCCCCGAAGTTGTGCTGTCGCTTCTCAACATCTTCGACAATGGCATACTGACCACCGCGTCGGGCGAAAGGACCTATTCCTTCCGCAACGCCATCATCTTCATGACTTCAAACCTTGGCGCCGAACAGCTGCGCCGCGAGGCCGAGACACAGCACAGCGTCTGGCACCGGCTACGTCCGGGCGGGGCGAAAAACCACCGCGCACGGGCCGAAGAGATTGCACAAAAGGCACTGCTTGCGCGGTTCCCGCCCGAATTCGTCAACCGTATCGACCATGTCGAGGTCTTCGACTGGATCGACCAGTCGGATGTGCAGACCCTTGTCGGGCTGGAACTGGACAAGCTGAACCGGCGTCTTGCCAAGCACATGTGCAAGGTCGAACTTGCCCCCAGCTTGCGTAACCACATTGGCCGGGTCGGCTTTGACCGGCAGTTTGGCGCGCGATCACTACGTCGGGCCGTGCGCAAATTTGTCGAGATCCCCGTCGCCCGCCATTTGCTGAACCAACCATCCACCGCATTGGTCGACCGGCGCACCTATATCGCAGAGTTGCGTCAGGGCGAAGTCTGGTTCAGGATTGAAGATCTTACGGGGCAGGGCTCGGAATGATGAAAATTGCGCGCGAGGACAGCTGGAAACTTGGCGTCCTGTTTTCGGAAACCGGGGCCACTGCGGTCATCGAACAATCGCAGAAAAATGGCGCGCTGCTGGCGATAGAAGAGATCAATGCCGCGGGTGGTGTCGCTGGCCGTCCGATCGAGGCCATCAGCTATGACCCCGGCTCTGTCCCGGCGGAATATGGCCGGCTTGCGGAAAAGCTGATCGTCGAGAACGGGGTGTCCGTTCTGGTGGGGTGCTACATGTCGTCGGCCCGCAAGGAAGTTCTGCCCGTCGTCGAACGGCGCAATGCGCTGTTTTTCTATCCGACACTTTATGAAGGCTTCGAATATTCGCCCAATGTCATTTACGGGGGGGCCTGCGCGAACCAGAACAGCGTGCCGCTGGCCAGCTATCTTCTGGAGAATTACGGCAGCCGGTTCTATTTTGTGGGTTCGGATTACATCTATCCGCGTGAATCCAACCGCGTCATGCGCAACATCTTGCGGCAGGGCGGCGGTGAAGTGGTCGGTGAACACTACCTGCCGATCACTGCCGGGGCGGATGCCTTCGACGCCATTCTTGTCGATATCGCCGAAAAACAGCCTGATGTCATCTTTTCGACCGTCGTTGGTGACAGCACGATCAGCTTTTATCGTGCCTATCACGAGGCCGGGCATGATGCGCGGGCCCGCCCGATCGCAAGCCTGACCACGAATGAAGCCGAGATTGCACGCATCGGTCCAGAAGCAGCTGTCGGCCATATCACCGCCGCGCCCTATTTCCGAACCGTTTGCACGCCCGAAAACCAGAAGTTTCTGGCCAGCTACAGCCGCAAGTTCGGTTCGGACGCGATGGTGACAAGCTGTTGTGAAAGCGCCTATTTCCAGGTTCATATGTTCGCGGCAGCATTGGAACGGGTTCGTACGTTGGACATAGACCAGTTGCGCGAAGCGCTTCTGGGTTCTACCTTCAATGCACCGCAGGGGCAGGTGAAGATTGATCCTGATAACAATCATACCTATCTGCATTCGCGGATCGGCAAGGTGGATGAATGCGGGGATTTCATCATCCAGCGCGAAGTTGTCCGCCCGATCAAGCCCGATCCCTATCTTGTTATTCCTGACCTGAACGACCGTGCATTCCGCTTGCGAAATGCACCTGTCAGGGCACGCAAAAATTAATCTCAGGAGGCGCGGTGGGGAGAAAACCGGCATGTCCATGATCGTAAAATGACCGATCTGATCACTAGCTTGCGCAGCTTGAGTGTGCTGGTTCTGCATCCGCGCGATTCGGATGCGGATGATCTGATCCAGCAGTTGAACCGCATCGGATGCAGCGTCGAAACGATCTGGCCACCGCCCGAGACCCTGCCTGCCTCTGTCGATGTGGTGTTTGTTGAGATCAAGGAGGCGATCTCGCCGGTGTTGACGCGGCTTTTGTCGCCGCGTCCCGATCAGCGCCCGACCCTGATTGGGGTAATCGCCTATGAAAACCCCTCGGTTCTTGCAGGCATCCTGGAACTGGACGTGCAGGCGGTGATCAGCAAGCCGTTGCGGGCCTTTGGGGTGATGAGCTCTATCTTGATGGCGCGACGTGTCTGGGAACGCCAACGCGAAGCGCTGCGCGCCGAGGAGAAGCTGCGCCAGAAGCTTGAGCAGGTGCAGATCATCACCGAGGCCAAGTTTATTCTGATGCGACACCATGGCATCGATGAAAATGAGGCCTACAAGATCATCCGCAGCCACGCGATGGCGCGCCGTTCATCGACTGTCGATATTGCCAATGCGATCATAAATGCCGACGGGTTGCTAAGTACCCTCAAGGTCAAGAAGTAAACCTGTGCGATACGTCGGCACGGCGGCCATCCCGCGTCCGGTCTTTGCGCGGGATGCCACGGTGCGTCCCTTGCCGCTGATCCGCCTCGGGCACCAGCAGGCTTGGGACCCGGCGGCGATAGATGAACGGCAGGCGCAGTCCCGTGCGTCGTTTCCATTCACTTGTGGTGATGCGCCTGCCGCAGGTGGATTTGCCCGCAGGCCGGAACGGGGATGGCCGGCCAGAAGCCTTCGCGTGACAGGATCAACTGCCCTGTGTCAGGTGCGCCGACGGTCACCGACCACGCAAAAGGCCGGTTCCCTGAAACCTGCGATGTCAGATGGGAATGCTATCCTTCGTGCAGTGCAGCATCTGCCGCCCCGACCGGATCGAGCCGTCTTCGATGTCCCGTTCGATCGCGGCGCACAGGCCGGGCAGGTCGCGTTTGTGCATGGCATCCAGCATTTCCTTGTGGCGATCGATGACATAGGTCCGGTCAATATCCTCGATCACGCGGCGCTGGAACGGGCCCAGCTGCAGCCAGATGCTTTCGATCAACGGCATCACCGTCTGATGCGGGTTGAGGCAGTAGAGCAGGCGGTGGAACTGGTGGTTCATCCGCGTCAGCGCGTCCAGATCGCGGCTTTTGACGGCGCCATCCATCCGTGCGTCCAGCCGCGCCATCGTGTCGATTGTGACATCGGACAGGTAGGCAAAGGCGCGCGTTGCTGCGTGGGTTTCCAGCGCAAGACGCAGCTGTGCCAGTTCCTCAAACCGGCCGGGGGTCATTTCGGGTACCCGCAACCGCCTGTTTTCAAGAACCTCAAGCGCATGTTCGCTTGACAGCCGGCGCACCGCCTCGCGGATCGGGGTAGGGCTCAGGCCAAGCTGTTCGGCAAGGCCCCGAAAGGTCAGCGCCGTCCTGGGGCGCAGGGCCCCCACCATGATCGCATTGCGCAGCCGGAAATAGGCATAGTCCTGGGTGGTCATGTCGGCGCTGCGCGGGATGTCGGGGATCTGGATCATGTTTGTGCGGGGCGGCCGGATCTGTTGACTTGATGGCCAAAGTATATCACAAAATAAAAAATGCTATCACATTTTGACGGTGCGGAAGAATGCCCCCGAATTGCAGTCAGGAGTCCCTATGAACGCCACCGCACAGTCGCATCCCTATGCAGGCACCGGCGCGCATGTTGCCAGCTATTACGCGGCCTCGGCCAACCCGGCGCCCGACCGCCCGGCGCTGCAGGGCACGCATGAAACCGATATCTGCGTGGTTGGGGCCGGTTATTCGGGCTTGTCGACCGCACTGCACCTGGCGGAAAAGGGGCATAAGGTCACCATCATCGAAGGCGCGCGCGTGGGCTGGGGGGCCTCGGGGCGCAATGGCGGGCAGATCGTGAACGGGCTGAACGCCAGCCTGCAGACCATCGGGCGCCGCTATGGTCAGGATACCGCGCGCTTTGTCGCGGGCCTTGTGCAAGAGGGGGGCGAGATCATCCGCGAACGGGTGCGCACCTACAACATCCAGTGTGACCTGAAAGACGGAAATGTCTTTGCCGCGCTGACGCAAAAGCAGATGCGCGACCTGGAAGAGCGCAAGGCGCTGTGGGAAAGCTATGGTCTGAAAAACCAGCGGATGCTGTCGCGCGATGAAATGCGCCAGCATGCCAATTCCGATCTTTACGTTGGCGGGATGCTGGATGTCAGCGGTGGCCACATGCATCCGCTGAACCTGGCCCTGGGCGAGGCGGCGGCCTTTGAAAGCCTTGGCGGCAGGATCTTTGAAATGTCGCCGGTGACCTCGGTCGATACCAATGCCGCGCGGCCCGTGGTGAATACGGCCCGGGGCAAGATCGTGTGCAAGACGCTTGTGCTGTGTGGCAATGCCTATCTGGGCCATGTGGTCCCGGCGCTGACCCCGCGGGTGATGCCGGTGTCCACGCAGATCATGGCAACGCGTCCGCTGGGCGCCGAACGCGCGCGCGACCTGATGCCCGCAGGCACCTGTATCGAGGATGTGCGTTATATCCTGGACTATTATCGCATGTCGGCCGACCATCGGCTGCTGTTTGGGGGCGGCACGGTCTATGGCGGGGCCGACCCCAGGGATATCAAGGCCAAACTGTGGAAGAACCTGAAGAAGGTCTTTCCGCAGCTGGTCGGGACGGAAATCGAATTCGCCTGGTCGGGTAATTTCGCACTGTCCTTCAGCCGCGTGCCGCAGATGGGCCGGATCGGTGCCAATACCTATTTCGCCCATGGCTATTCCGGCCATGGCGTGACCGGATCGCATACCTTCGGGCGCATCCTGTCCGAGGCGATCAACGGCGATCTGTCCCGCTTTGACGTGTTCGCGGGCCTGCCCTGGATACCCTTCCCCGGCGGACGGATGTTGCGGGTTCCCTATTCGGTGATCGGGTCCTGGTGGTATGGCGCACGCGACCGGCTGGGTATCTGATCCCGTCGCGCCGGTGTCACCATATCTGCCCAAGCTTTCCCCACAGGGGACATAATCTGGCCCAGATTGCCCGCAAGAGTTGTGTTAACCAAAAGGTGTCGCAACCGGCAGGGCGGGGGGATGGATGATGTTCATGCGCAGGTTACTGGTCCGTTTCGGCCTTGTGGCGGACCCCGCCGCGGGCGATGTTCTGGCCTCGCGTCTGGCGGCCCTTGCCCACGCGCAGCCGCGCCGCGCGCCCCGGCGGGCGCAGCCTTCGCCGTTTCGCGCCCCGGCGCGCGCGATGGCGGGCCGGACGCTGTAGGGCGACGGATCAGAAGTTGATTTCAATCCCCGGCAGGTTCAGTTCCTTGATCAGGTCGCGCAGTTCCTGACGCGCGGCCACGTTCGAGATATTCAGGTTCTCCACCCCCACATCGCGCAGATCCAGCAGCGTCAGGCCGCGGGGGAACAGTTCGCGGAAGATCACGCGTTCGGAAAACCCGGGTGCCACGCGAAAGCCGATGCGCCTGGACAGCTGTTCCAGCGCGGCGCCGACCTTTTTCTTGTTGTGCATCTGCTGCGCGCCCAGGCGGTTGCGCAGCACGATCCAGTCGATGGGCTTCAGCCCGGCCCGCGCGCGCAACTGGCGCGCCGACCAGACCATCTCGGCATAGATCGACGGGCCGATCACCTTTGATGTTTCCGGGTCGATCCGCGCCAGCAGGTCAAAGTCGATGAAGCTGTCATTCATCGGTGTGATCAGCGTGTCGGCCAGCGAATGGGCGACCTGGCTTAGCCGGGTGTGACTGCCGGGGCAGTCGATCAGGATGAAATCGCATTCCACTTCCAGCTCGGCCACGGCGGCGGCAAGGCGGCGGTCATAGGGGTTTTCACCGGGTTCGAGCGCCGCGGGGTCCGTCTCGGGCAGTTCGCGGTATTCGGGCGTCGGCAGGTCCAGCCCCTCACGCGCCATGAAGGCCAGGCGGTTTTCCACATAGCGCCCAAAGCTGCGCTGGCGCAGGTCAAGATCCAGCGCGCCAACCTTCTTGCCCATGCGCGCCAGCGCCGTGGCCACATGCATGCAGGTGGTCGACTTGCCCGAACCGCCCTTTTCATTGCCCACAACGATGATATGCGCCACGTCCCGTACCCCTTTATCTCGCGCCTTCCTGGCGCGCGACGACTATAAGTGGAGGTGGCTAACGAAGGAAGAACGCCCGCGCAAGGGGGGGCAACGGGCGTCGGAAACAATGCGTTTCCGCAACAGGGGAAGGGGACGCAAACGAAAGGGCGCGCCACTGGCGCGCCCTTTGCAGAAAACTGGCGGGGGGATCAGAAGCCGAGGCCCGCGTATTTGTTCTTGAACCTGGACACGCGGCCCCCGGTGTCCATCAGCTTGGCCGAACCGCCGGTCCAGGCGGGATGTGCCAGCGGATCGATGTCCAGCGCCATCGTGTCGCCTTCCTTGCCCCAGGTCGACCGGGTCTGATAGGTCGAGCCGTCGGTCATCTTCACCGTGATGAAGTGGTATTCGGGATGGGTATCTGCTTTCATGGCCCCGCTCCTTACGCTTCGGCTTTGGGCTTGTAGTTGGTGACCTCGGCGATACGGGCCGATTTGCCACGACGGTCGCGCAGGTAGTACAGTTTCGCGCGACGCACGCGGCCACGGCGGACCACTTCGATCGAGTCGATGTTGGTCGAATACAGCGGGAACACACGTTCCACGCCTTCACCGAAAGAAATCTTGCGCACGGTGAACGACGCCGCAATTGTGCTGCCGCCCTTGCGCGAGATGCAGACGCCTTCATAGTTCTGCACGCGCGACCGGGTGCCTTCGGTCACCTTGTAACCGACGCGGATGGTGTCGCCGGCCTTGAAATCCGGAATTTTCTTGCCGAGGGCGGCGATCTGTTCCGCCTCGAGTTGTGCGATCAGGTTCATCGCTGGTCCTTTCATTGCTCGCGGTGGTTCCGCGAAGGTGTGCGCGCCCTCAGAGCTCTTGGTCTTCATCCGGGTCCCTGTTGTGCGCCGCACACCAAGCCCGCCAGAGGTCAGGTCGTCGTTCTTTGGTCAGCCTTTCGGCCTGTTCCCGCTTCCACGCCTCTATCTTCGCATGATGCCCGGACTGAAGAATTTCCGGTATCGCGCGACCTTCCCAAAGCGTGGGGCGGGTATACTGCGGATGTTCAAGCAAACCGTGAGAAAAGGATTCTTCCTCGGTGGATGCCTGATTCCCGAGCACGCGGGGTATAAGCCGGACTGTCGCGTCAATCAAGACCTGTGCGGCGATCTCGCCCCCGGTCAGGACGAAATCCCCGATCGAGACTTCCTCGACCCCGAAATGGTCCAGCACGCGTTCGTCCACGCCCTCGAACCGGCCGCACAGGATGGTCATGCCCCGGGCCTGTGAAAACCGCCGCGCCATCGCCTGGGTCAGCGGGCGGCCGCGCGGGGACATGTAGACCACCGGCCAGCGTGCGCGGTCGGTGGGGGTGCCGCGCATCGTCTCGGACAGGGCCGCACCCACGACATCGGCGCGCAGCACCATTCCCGCGCCGCCGCCTGCGGGGGTGTCATCGACGTTGCGGTGCTTGCCGATCCCAAAGGGGCGCAGGTCGATCGTTTCCAGCGCCCACAGCCCTTCCTGCAGGGCCTTGCCGGTCAGCGACAGGCCCAGCGTGCCGGGGAAGGCCTCGGGGAACAGGGTGATGATCCGCGCGGTCCAGGCGCCCTGCAGGCGCGGGGTGTCGGTCATCAGTTCACGCGGGCGGATCGAGGCGGAAATCGCCAGCCGCCCATGCGATTTCATCGGCTTGTCCGCGGTGTCATCGGTCATGGCGTGCCTCGCGCAGGATCTGGTCCTTGATGCGTTTCAGTTCGGCCTTGCCGCGCCCGGATCGGTTCAGCCGGGCAAAGTCCGCCTGTTGATCCGGGGTCTGGCCGATGTTGCCGCGCGCCGCAGGCGGCAGGCTGGCGGTCAGCGCATCGGGTACGCCGGTCATCGCCAGGATGATGCCTGCGGGCCCGTGACGGTGGCCGGACCAGTCTTCCAGCCGTTCCACCCGCACCGTGCAGGGCGCCAGCGCCGCGCCGATCCGCTTCGCCTCGGCCGCCAGGTCGATGCGGGGGGGAAGGTCGGCGCGGAACTGCGCGAAATCCTCGCGCAGGTGGATAGACCGCAGCAGGTGACCATAGACCGAGCGCGCCCAGCTTTCGCCCTCGCGCGTGGTGAACAGGAATTCGATCCGTACGGCCGGGCCGAACCGGCGGCGCAGCGCCCCGATCACTTCGCGGCACAGCGGGACCGCCGCGCCGTAATCGCGGATCAAGTGTCCGCGCCAGTTGCGGTGACCGGGCATCACGCCCGAAAACGTCTCACGCGACAGAACGATGACCGGGGCATCGGGGATCTTGGACAGAAACCGGCGAAAGGCCGCGCGAAACCGCAGCCTGCGCCAGAAAAACGGCTTTTGCGCATAGATCCGGGCGCGGGCGCCGGCGCTTAGAAAATCGTTCTGGCCATAATAGTCGAACCAGGGTTTCAGCGTGGCGCGATGGTGTGCAAGGTGGTTTTGCAGGCTGGTCGTTCCGGTCTTGTGAAAGCCCGCATGAACGATCACCCGGGTCATTCGACATCCTCGGGCGGGTCGGCCACGATGCGCCCTGCGGTCAGGTCGACGGTGGGCACGACGGCCTTGGTGAACGGTAAAAGCAGGGTCTGGCGACGGCCGGGGCCAAAGATTTCCAGAATGTCGCCCGCGCCGTGGTTGTGCACCGCGCGGACCGTGCCCAGAACCGCGCCGCCGGTATCCAGCACCGTCAACCCGATCAGGTCGGCATGATAGAATTCGTCATCGGGCAGCGACGGCAGCCTGTTGCGGTCGGCCCAAAGGGTCACACCCTTCAGCGCATCGGCCTCTTCCTTGGTGGTCACGCCGGTCAGGCGCGCGCCCAGCCCCCCTGTGACGGGCCGGGTCAGCCGGATGCCAAAGCTGCGGCTGCCATCCTCGGTGTAAAGGGGCGCGTAGGCGGCAATGTCCTCGGGGGTGGAACAGAAGCTTTTCAGCCGCACCTCACCCTTCACGCCGAAGGCCCCGGCAATGGCGCCAACGCAGACACGATCGGGATTGCTCATCTTGCCCCTCCGGATGTGGACAGGCCGGGCATAGGCTGCCCGGCCCGGTTTTCCTGGCACAAGCCGGCTGATTATTCAGCCGATTCCTCGGCCTTGGCGGCCTTGGCGGCCTTTTCCTCGGCGCGCTGCTTGGCTTTCTTGCCCGGCTCGGCCTTTTTCATGTTCTTGCGCTCGGCCTTGGCCAGAACGCCCGCGGCCTCCAGGAAGCGCGCGATACGGTCGGTCGGCTGGGCGCCCTGGCTCAGCCAGTGCTGCACGCGTTCCATGTTCATCTTGACGCGGTCTTCGCTGTCCTTGGCCAGCAGCGGGTTGTAGGTGCCCAGCTTTTCCAGGAAGCGGCCATCGCGCGGCATGCGCGAATCGGATGCCACGATCGCGTAATGCGGGCGCTTCTTGGAACCACCACGGGCGAGGCGGATTTTCATAGCCATGTCTGTATCTCCTTTGGATGGCTGGTGGCGGGTGTCAATGTGACCCCGTCATTTCTGGAATATCTCGTGATGCCGGATCACTTCCGAAATCACGAAGTTAAGGAATTTGCGGGCGAATTCGGGGTCAAGATCGGCCTCGGTCGCCAGACGTTCCAACCGCGCGATCTGGGCGGCTTCGCGCGCGGGGTCCGACGGGGGCAGGTCGTGTTCCGCCTTCAGGCGACCAACGGCCTGGGTGTGCTTGAACCGTTCGGCCAGGGTGAACACCAGGATCGCATCCAGCCGGTCGATGCTGGCGCGATGCTCTTTCAGCAGGGCGGCGGCGCGGGCGACGGGATCGGTCATGCGGTCCTCGGGCTGTTGCAGGGGCAGGGCGGTCATGCGCGGACCTCGGGGCGGGGGTGGCGATAGACAAGGCAGGGTCCGGCGCCGGGAAAAGCCGCCGCCGGATCGGGCGCAGCCCCCAGCCGCCTGGCCAGCGCGATTGATCGGGCGTTGCCGGGCGCGATATAGCTGACCGCCGTGTCCCAGCCCAGCACGTCAAAGGCATGGTCGCGCGCGGCCAGCGCCGCCTCATGCGCGAATCCCTGACCTTCGGTCTCTGGCGCCCAAACGGTCCAGCCCAGTTCGTTTTCCGGCCATCCCACGGGGCGCCAGGGACCGCACATGCCAAGGGCGCGGTCATTGTCCTTCAACGTGAAAACGAAAGTGCCAAAGCCGCGCAGCACCCAATGCCCGATGACATGGCCAAAGGCGCGCCAGCTTTGTTCCTCGGAATAATCGCCCGAACGCACGAAGCGCCCCCGATCCGATGCGAGAAAGGCGTTGAATCGATCCCAATCCCGCGCCGCGGGTGCGCGCAGGACAAGACGCTCGGTCTCCAGCACGGGGGTGGGCGACAGCGCGATCATTTCTTGCGGCCCAGCCCCCCAAGACCGGAAAGCCCGCCAGGCAGTTTCAGCCCGCCCAGCCCCGGCAGGCCGCCCGCACCGGGCATCTTGCCCAGCATCTTCGCGGCCTCTTCCATCTTCGCGGGGTCGATCTCACCCGCGCCGGGCAATCCGCCGCCCTTGCCGGTCATCGCGGCCATGGCCTGCTTCATCAGCCCGCCCTTGCCCATCTTGCCCAGTTTCTTCATCGTGTCGGCCATCTGCCGGTGCATCTTCAGCAGGCGGTTCAGTTCCGACACCTCCAGCCCGGCACCTGCGGCGATCCGCTTCTTGCGGCTGGCCTGCAGCAAATCGGGATTGGCGCGTTCCTTGCGCGTCATCGAGTTGATCAGCGCGATCTGCCGGCGGATGGTGCGGTCGTCAAAGCCCGCCTCCTCGGCGGCCCTGGCCATCTTGCCCATGCCCGGCATCATCGACATGACGCCCTGCATCCCGCCCATCTTGAGCATCTGTTCCAGCTGGCCCTTCATGTCGTTCATGTTGAAGAGGCCCTTCTGGAACCGCTTCATCATACGCTCGGCCTGCTCGGCCTCAAAGGTCTCCTGCGCCTTTTCCACCAGGGCGACGATATCGCCCATGCCCAGGATCCGTCCCGCGATCCGCGACGGCTCGAACACCTCAAGCGCGTCCATCTTTTCGCCAAGGCCGACAAAGCGGATCGGCTTGCCGGTCACCGCGCGCATCGACAGCGCCGCACCGCCGCGCCCGTCGCCATCCATCCGCGTCAGCACAACGCCGGAAATGCCGACCTTGCCGTCAAACTCGCTGGCGACGTTCACCGCGTCCTGGCCGGTCAGACCGTCCACGACCAGCAGCGTTTCGCGCGGCTGCACGGCATCGCGCACCGCCTGAACCTCGTCCATCAACACGTCGTCGATATGCAGACGGCCCGCGGTGTCCAGCATGTAGACGTCATAGCCCCCCAGCGTCGCCTGCTGCTTGGCGCGCCTGGCAATGTCGACCGGCTTTTGCCCCGGCACGATCGGCAGCGTGTCCACGCCCACCTGCTGGCCCAGAATCGCCAGCTGCTCCATCGCGGCCGGGCGGTTCACGTCCAGCGAGGCCATCAGCACCCGCTTGCCGTTCTTGTCCTTCAGCCGCCGTGCCAGTTTCGCCGTGGTGGTGGTCTTGCCCGAGCCCTGCAGACCCACCATCAGGATCGGTGCGGGCGGGTTGTCGATCTTCAGTGCTTCCGCCGTGCCGTCCCCGGCCAGAACCCAGACCAACTCGTCATGCACGATCTTGACAACCTGCTGGCCCGGCGTCACCGATCTGGTGACCGCCGCGCCGGTCGCCTTGGCCTCGACAGCCCTGACAAAATCGCGCGCCACGGCCAGCGACACGTCGGCCTCCAGCAGGGCCACGCGCACCTCGCGCAGGGCGGTGCGTACATCCTCCTCGGACAGCGCGCCCTGTTTCGTCAGCCGGTCAAAGACGCCGCCAAGGCGTTCGGACAGGTTCTCGAACATATCGCGGCCCTCCTTCGGGCAAGCCGGCGGACCGGCGGAAAACGACAAACGCACCAGTGGGCGCAACGCGCTGACTGGTGGCGATCCCTGCAGGTTGCGGGGACCGAAGGCATCGGGCCTTCGGGGAATCCAGCGTGATCTAAGAAGAAAAGGCCCCGGAGTCAACCGGAGCCCTCGTATCGCTTCGTTTCTTCTTGGCGCAAATACTCCCGCCGGAGGCTTCCGCCCCCGCCGCTTGCGCAAACGGCGGCTGCGGAATGAGTATTTTTGCCAAGAAGAAGATCAGGCCGCGATCGCGTCCACCGCGGCTTCGGCGCGGCTCAGCGTTTCCTCGGGGGCGAAAACCATCTTGTCGGCGGCGATGAATTCGACATCGGTGATGCCGAAGAAGCCCAGCATGTGACGGATATAGCCCGAAGCGAAGTCGATTTCCGACCCGATCGGGGTGCCGTCCGAGGACAGCGCGATGATGGCGCGCTTGCCGGTCAGCAGGCCGACGGGGCCAGTCTCGGTATAGGTGAAGGTTTCGCCCTTGCGGGCCAGCTGGTCGATCCAGGCCTTCATCTGGGCGGGCACGCCGAAATTGTAGACCGGCAGGCCGATCACCAGGATGTCGGCGGTGCGGACCTCATTGAGGTATTCGTCGGCCTTGCTGGCGATCGCGGCCTGATCGGCGTTGCGCTGGTCGGCTGGGGTGAAGACTGCGCCCAGCCAGGCGCCGTCGATCTGCGGCACGCCCTGCGACAGGTCGCGTTCGGTCACGCTGGCGGCCGGGTCGGCGGCGGTCAGGCGGGCGATGATGCGGTCGGTCAGGCGGCGCGACACCGACCCTTCGGATTTGATCGACGCATCGATGCGGAGGATTTTGGTCATGGGAGGCTCCTGTATGAATCTGATGGTGAAATCGTGCCTTGTCCGGGCGAACGCAATCGCCAAGACTGCACCCAGGCTGTTCACGGGTGCACATATGGGAATCGACAACTGGGATGAGATCCGCACCGCCTATCAGGTGGCCCGGATCGGCACGGTTTCGGGCGCGGCCGAGGTGCTGGGCGTGCACCATGCCACGGTGATCCGGCATATCGACGCGCTGGAGGCGCGGCTGGGCGCCAAGCTGTTTCAGCGCCATCCGCGCGGCTATACCCCGACCGAAGCCGGGGCGCATCTGCTGGCGGTGGGGCAGGCGACCGAGGATCAGTTTTCCCAGCTTGCCGCGCGCATCGCCGGGGTGGGCGAAGAGGTGTCGGGCGAGTTGATCGTGACCTCGCTGCCCACGCTGTCGGGGCTGGTTCTGCCGGCGCTGCGGCGGCTGATGTTCGATCATCCGGGGCTGCGGCTGCGCTATCTGACCGATCAGCGCCTGTTCCGCCTGGAATATGGCGAAGCGCATGTGGCGATCCGGGCCGGGGCGCGGCCGGCGGAACCCGACAATGTGGTTCAGCCGCTGACCCAGTTGCAGCACGCGCTTTACGCCGCCCCTGCCTATGCCGAAAGCTTTGGCTTGCCTGCCACCGAGGAAGACCTGGCCGGGCACCGTTTTGTCGGGCCCGAGGGTGTGGAAAGCCGCGCGCCCTTTCATCGCTGGCTGGCCGAACGCATCCCGCCCGAATGCATCGTGTTCCGCGCCAATGAGTTCGAGGCGCAGGAATGTGCCTTGCGCGAAGGCATGGGGCTTGGCTTCATGCCGGTGCGCGAGGGGGGGCGCGACGGGGCCCTGATCGAGGTCATGGGGCCGCGCCCGGAATGGCAGGCGCCGCTCTGGCTGGTGACGCATGTCGACCTGCACCGCACGCCGAAGGTGCAGGCGGCACTGGCTGTGCTGAAGATGCGGGCAGCGGCAGTCGAGGGCTGAGTCAGCGCACGGGCCTTGCCGCCCAGCGGGATGCCTGCGCCGGGGCCACCGCGGCCTTTCCCGCGCCTGCGGGCTGTGCCCCCTTTTTCGGTGCCAGCAGATCGCGCAGCGCGGCAAAGCCAAGCTGAAGCGTCAGCCCCCCCAGGATCAGCGCCGTGTCCAGCCACAGGCTTGCCGGGCAGATCGCCTTGACCGCCTGTGCCAGGATTGCCAGCACCGTGCCCAGGGCAAAGACCGGCAGGCCATGCCGCCCCAGCAGCCGTAGCGGAGCCGCCGCCGCCGAGGCGGCCAGCGCAGGCACCGGGCCGGGCAGGCTCAGCAGATAGGCCAGCGCCAGCAGGTGCAGCAACCGCGGACCGGACACATAGGTCTTGTCAAAGCTGACCAGCCAGAACGGCGCGCCCCATTCCCGCAACTGCCAGATCGCGTGGCCCAGGTGTTCCAGCAACCACTGGGATTTGACCCAGACCAGAACGAAGGCCAGAAACCCGGCCGCCAGCCAGATCATCCAGCGCCGCACCGGAACCAGGCGCTGCCCGTCGCGTATCGCAAGGCCGGTCAGGATGCCCAGGCAGAACAGCAGCTGCCAGGCGAAGGGGTTGAAGAACCAGCCCCCCTCAAACGGATAGTTCGGCAGGTTGAGCCGGAATGTGCCCACCAGCGCCCAGAACCCGATCGACCCCGCCAGAAGCCATATCGGCCGCCTTTGCCCCAGCCGGATCAGCGCGGGCGCGGCCAGCAGCAGCACGGCATACATCGGCAGGATGTTCACATAGCCCAGCTGATGGGTCAGTGTGACGATGCCGATCAGGAAGGCCAGCGGCTCCTCGGTCAGGGGACGGAAGGCGTTTTTCGTCAGCATCTCCTCGGCGCCGAACCACAGCGCGGCGGCGCTGACGATGCCGATTGCCCAGGCTGCGGTCAGCAGATGCACCATGTACAAAAGCCACGACCGCCCCCAGATCCGGGTCACGGTCGGCAGGCGGGGGGCGCGCGCAAGGCCGGGCCCATAGGCCAGCGCCGCGGCCAGCCCGGACATGAACACAAAGCCCTCGGCCGCATCGGAAAAGCCGAAATTGCGCGAGGTCAGATGCTCGAAGATCGTTCCGGGCACATGGTTGATGAAAATCATCGCCAGCGCCAGGCCACGGAAGGCATCAAGCCGCGGGTCGCGAATGGCCAGCCGGGCGGGCGGTGTCATTGGATCAGGCATGGGCGGCCTCCGGCAGGGTGGGGCCGGGGGCGGCGGCATCGAAGGTGGCGGCCCAGCGGTCAAAGATGTGGTCCTGCAGGGTCATCACCGGCGCTGGCGCATATTCCGTGGGCGTGCCCATCAGCCGGCCCGAACTGTCTTGCGACGACCACCAGATCACCACCGGGGCCAGCACCATCGGCACGCCCACCGGCAGCAGCCACAGCAACAATCCCGGCGCGAAGGCCCAGGTGGCAAACAGCCCGATCAGCCCGATGCTGATGATCCAATGGGCGGCGGCAAAGGCCTCGGTCAGGGTCAGGCGTCCGTCGCCACGGTTGTTGGTGGGCCAGCCCCCGTCACGGCCCAGCAGGACCTGAAACACCGAACGGGTGGCGTAAAGCAGCAGGACCGGCGCGGTGAGCGACGAAAACACCAGTTCCCCGAAGGTCGAGGCAAAGGCAAGCGCCGTCCCGCCAAAGCCTGCTGCGCGGCCATCCAGCGCGGCGCGGGCGGCGATCAGGATCTTGGGCAGCAGCAGCAGGCCGAAGATGCCGATCGCCAGCCCGATCGCCTTGGACGCGCCCGAGGGCGGGAAATAGGGAAAGGGCCAGTAGGGTTCGGGGAAGTAATCGGGCGGCGGGGCCAGCAGCGGTGCCGCGATCGAGCCCAGGATGAACCCCAGCCAGAACAGCGGCGCGATATAGGCCATGATGCCCTGGGCAAAGACCAGGCGCGACCAGGTTTTCAGCCCGGGGGCGCCGATGATGCGGCTGTGCTGCAGGTTGCCCTGGCACCAGCGCCGGTCGCGCTTGGCGTGATCGATGATGTTTTCGGGGCCTTCCTCAAAGCTGCCGTCAAGGTCGTCATCCAGCCGTACGATCCAGCCCGCGCGGGCCAGCAGGGCGGCCTCGACGTAATCATGGCTCATGATGTGGCCGCCAAAGGGCGGGCGGCCTTTCAGCACCGGCAGTCCGCAGCTTTCGGCAAAGGCGCGGACGCGGATCATGGCGTTATGGCCCCAGAACGGCCCCGTCTCGCCCTGCATCATCGCCAACCCCCGCGCAAAAACGGGCGAGAAGAAGGCCGCCGAAAACTGCATCGTCCGGCCAAAGCGTGACCGGGCGCGGATGATCCGGGGCAGGGTCTGCAACAGCCCCAGGCGCGGTTCGGCCTGCATCCGGCGGAGCATCTCGACGATGGTTTCGCCTTCCATCAGGCTGTCGGCATCCAGGATCAGTGCGAAATCATAGGCCGCGCCGGACCGCACGATGAAATCCTCGATATTGCCGGCCTTTTTGCCGGTGTTCTGCGCGCGGCGGCGGTAGAAGAACCGCCCCAGCCCCGCGCGATCGGCCACCAGATGGGCAAACAACGCCTCTTCGCGCCGGGCGATCACCTCATTGCGGCTGTCCGACAGGATGGCGAAATGGAAGGCCGCGCCGTGGCCCGTTGCCGCCAGCGAGGCATCCATGGCGGCGACGCGCGAAAAGGTGGCCAGCGGGTCTTCATTATAGACCGGCATCAGCACCACGCAGCGCGCGGTGATCGGCGCGGTGCGGTCCAGAACAGGCGCGCGGGCGGTGGTGGTCAGCCCGATCACCGCCTGCACCGCCCCCCAGGCCAGCCACAGGGTCGAAATCAGGATCAATGCGGCGCGCAGGATATCCAGCGCATCCAGCCCGTCGGCCTCGCCGAACTGCAGGAACAGGATGAAGGCGCCGATGCCGGCCAGCGCGCTCAGGCCCAATGCCAGCGCGCGCAGCCCCACCAGGGCCGCGCGGAAAGGGCGGGGCGGCGTCACGGGATCAGCCCTCGGCGCCTTTGGGCGCGTGCGGGCGCGGCAGCAGGGCCGACAGCATCCGGCGCAGCAGGCCGGTTTCGGGCTCCAGCATCTGGCACGGCATGGCCAGCGGTGCCTCGGGCAGGGCGCAGGGCCCGGCAATCAGATCAGCGGGTGAAAGCGCGCCCGCCACCATGGGGAACTGAGCAGTCATGCCTTGATCCATTGATAAAGCCAGGTTTCGGTCAGCTTGCGCCCGTACCCCGCGACATGGGCCGACAGTTCGACTGTCGCGCCATCGGCGGCGCTGACATCCAGCACCAGCCGCCAGACGCCTTCGCCGGGGATCGCCGACAGGGTCTGGGTCACGATCTCGCCGCCTGCGGCGGTGGCAGCAATGGTCAGGTCATCGACCTTGTCACCGGGCAGCCGACCCAGCAGGCCGCCCTTGAAATCGATGACGAACTTGCGCGTGCCTTTGGTGTTTTCCACGCCGGAAACGCCGCCGACACCGGCGCGGGTTTCCAGAACATGGGCGCGGTCGTCGGCCGGGTCGGGGGGCAGATCGCCCCAGCGCAGGCGATAGCTGAAATCGCGCATCTCACCGGCCCTGGCGGGGGCTTCGGGCACCCAGAAGGCGACGATATTGTCGTTCACCTCAAGATCCGAGGGGATCTCGACCAGCCGCACCGATCCCCGGCCCCAATCGCCGATGGGCTCGACCGCGACCGAGGGCCGGCGTTCATAATGCGCGGCGGCGTCCTGGTAATGGTCGAAATCGCGGTCGCGCTGATACAGGCCAAAGCTGCGCGGGGCGGTTTCCACAAAATAGCTGGAGGCCAGATGCGGCGGGTTCGCCAGCGGCCGCCAAAGCCGGTCACCATCGGCGCGTTCGATCGCAAGACCGTCACTGTCATGCACATTCGGGCGGAAATCGTCGAACAGATGGCGGTTGCGTTCGGCAAACAGGAACATCGAGGTCAGCGGCGCGATGCCAAGCTGCTGCACATCGGTGCGCAGGAACAGCCGCGCCGTCACCTCCATCACCGTTTCGGCGCCGGGCGTGATGACAAAGCGATAGGCCCCGGTCAGCGAGGCGCTTTCCAGCGCGGCATGCACCGTGATTGTGCGGGCGCCGGGCGTGGGGCGTTCGATGTAGAAGCGGGTGAAGCGGGGGAATTCCTCGGCTACCGGCAGGCCGGTGTTCACCGCAAGACCCCGGGCCGAGATGCCATAGGCCGACCCGCGCCCCAGCGCGCGGAAATAGGACGCCCCCTGAAACGCCACCAGTTCATCAAACACATCGGGGCGGTTCAGCGGATGGTGCAGGCGAAAGCCCGCGACCCCCGGCAGCGGCGCATGTTCAGGCACACGGGCCCGCGCTTCGCGTTCGTAGATGAAATCGTCGGTGTCAAAGGCCATCAGCCGGGCCTGACCATCCGCCACCTCATGGATCAGCACGGGTTCCTTGAACAGCCAGCCCATGTGGAACGCGTGCAGCCGGAAGGCGCTGGCATCCACCCCGGCCCAGCGGGCGCGATCGGGGTTGAACCGGATCAGGCGGTAATCGTCATAGGTCAGCCCGTCCAGAAAGCCGGCGGGCAGATCCGCCGTCCGGGGTGCGACCGCGGCCAATGCGCGCATTTCCTCGGCCAGAAGATCGAAAGAGAATTGCTGCGCCGCGGCATCGGTCGCGGGGGCAGCAACCGGCGCGGTGGTGGCCTCCTGCGCGCGCGCGACGCGGGCAAAGGCGGTCGCGCCCATCAGCATGGCGCCCGCCGACAGGCTGGCGATCAGGCTGCGTCGGGTCAGGGAAGCGGGGGGAAGGGGCCGGGCGGGGCGCATCTATTTTCCAAACCGTGCCAGACAGTTCCGGCGATGTGACAGTTTCATTTCGGCGATGCATATTCACACCGGCCCGAGTCTTTCAAGCGGGCTTTGACGCGGATTTGCTCAAAGCCGCGTGACCTGATCGGCTTTGTCCATTTCCCGCCATTGGCATGGCGCAAACGGGCGGAATTGCGCCGGTTCCCCGGCTGCTATGGCAAAATTTCATGGCAGCTATTCTGCGGCTGCATGGTTCCCCGGCCATCCCCGGCATCCCGGTTTCCCCGATTCGCGCCCGGTTTCGCTTGACAGCCAAAGGGGGCTGTCACAGTTAAGGGGGCATCCGCGCCGAAGGCCCCGCATTCCATCGCACGCGCCCGAAGGCCCGCCGAAGAACGGACCAGTGAACAAGAACGGACCAGAGAAGACGCATGTCGCCTGCCCTTATTGCCGCCCTGCCTTTTCTCGGGGCCCTGCTTCCCGCCCTTCTGATCCGCACCGGCCGCACCAATGCCGCCGTTGCCGCCGCCGCGACCTCGGGTCTGGCGCTGTTGGGCCTGCTGCTGCACGCCCCCGCCGTGATGCGCGGCGAGGTGATCACCGCGCGTTATGACTGGCTTCCCTGGCTGGGCCTGAACGCGAATTTCATGATCGACGGACTGGGCCTGCTGTTTGCCACGCTGATCCTGGGGATCGGCCTGCTGATCATCCTGTATGCGCGGTTCTACCTGTCCAAGGACGATCCGGCGGGGCAGTTCTACACCTATCTGCTGCTGTTCCAGGGTGCGATGGTTGGAATCGTGCTGTCTGACAACATACTGCTTTTGCTGATCTTCTGGGAACTGACCTCGCTGTCGTCCTTCCTGCTGATCGGCTATTGGAAACACCTGCCCGAAGGGCGCCAGGGCGCGCGCATGGCGCTGACGGTCACCGGCATGGGCGGGCTTGCGATGATCGCGGGCATGCTGATCCTGGGAAATATTGCCGGCAGCCATGACATCAGCGCGATCCTGCAGGCCAAGGATGCGATCCAGGCCAGCCCGCTGTATCTGCCCGCGCTGGTCCTGATCCTGATCGGGGCCTTCACCAAATCGGCGCAGTTCCCGTTCCATTTCTGGCTGCCGCATGCGATGGCTGCGCCCACGCCGGTGTCGGCCTATCTGCATTCGGCGACGATGGTGAAGGCGGGGCTGTTCCTGATGGCGCGGCTGTGGCCGGTGCTGGCGGGTACGCCCGAATGGTTCTACATCGTGGCGACCGTGGGGTTGATCACCATGCTGGTCGGCGCCAAGATTGCGATCTTCAAGGATGACCTCAAGGCGCTTCTGGCCTTTTCCACCGTTTCGCACCTCGGCCTGATCACCTTCCTTCTGGGCCTTGGCACCAAGGCCGCGGCGGTGGCGGCGGTGTTTCACATCATCAACCACGCCACTTTCAAGGCGGCGCTGTTCATGAGCGCGGGGATCGTCGATCACGAAACCCATACCCGCGACCTGAAACGCCTTGGCGGGCTGCGCCATCTGATGCCCATCACCTTCACCATCGCCACCATAGCCGCGCTGTCGATGGCCGGCATTCCGATGCTGAACGGCTTCCTGTCCAAGGAAATGATGCTGGAGGAAGCCTCGCACACGCTTTGGGCGGGCAATGCCTGGATCGTGCCGGCGGTGGCGGCGGTGGCGGCGCTGTTTTCGGCCGCCTATTCCTTCCGTTATATCGCCCATGCCTTCCTGGGCCCGGTGCGCGACGACTATCCCCATCATCCGCATGATCCGGGTTTTGGCATGTGGGCCGCGCCTGCGTTTCTGGTGGTGCTGGTGGTGGCGATCGGCCTGATGCCGATGACCTTCGCCGGCGAGATCGTGCGCACCGCCGCCAATGCCGTCGTGGGCGGCGGGCTGGAGATGTATCCGATCAAGCATTGGCACGGGCTGACCCCGGCGCTGTGGATGTCGGTCGTCGCGGTGGTCGGCGGTCTGTTGTTGCTGGCGCTGCATCCGCGGCTGAACGCGATCTGGCTGGCCACGCCACGCCCCGAGGCGAAGGCGATCTTTGACGCCATCATCGCCGCCGCCGCGCGCGCAGCCCGGGCGCTGACCGGGCGGCTGCACAATGGCTCGATGTCGCGCTATCTGCTGATCTTCGTGATCGCGGCGCTGGGCGCGGGCTACTGGGCCTGGACCACCGGCCAGCAGGGCGCGCCCACCCGCGCGCTGACGCCCGCGACGCCGGTGGCCTTTGCCGCCTGGATCATGCTGATCGTGGCGACGGGCTGTGTCGTGGCCTTCCACCGCAACCGTCTGCTGGCGCTGGTGCTGATCTCGATCGTCGGGCTGATCGTGTCGATGAGCTTCATCTATCTGTCGGCCCCCGACCTGGCGCTGACGCAGATCTCGGTCGAGGTGGTGACGGCGGTTCTGATGCTGCTGGCGCTGAACTTCCTGCCCAAGGTCACCGTGCCGGAAACAAGCGTGCTGAAGCGCCGCTTTGATGCGGTGGTCGCGATCGTGGGCGGCCTGGGCGCGGGGCTTCTGATCTATGCCCTGATGCTGCGCGATTTCGTCTTTCCGTCGATGTCGGAATATCACCTGGCCAACAGCTATGCCGGCGGCGGTGGTACCAACGTGGTCAACGTGATCCTGGTGGATTTCCGCGGCTATGACACCTATGGCGAGGTGATCGTGCTGGGCATCGCCGCGCTGGTGATCTTTGCCCTGACCGAGGCGCTGCTGACGGGGGCATCCTCGCGCAAGCTGATTGCCTGGCGGCCCGATGTGGTGCGCGCGGGCGACAAGCATCCGCTGATGCTGCTGGTGGCGACGCGGGTGATGATGCCCATCGCGCTGATGATGGCTGTGTTCATCTTCCTGCGGGGGCACAACCTGCCGGGCGGGGGGTTCATCGCCGGGCTGATCGCGGCGGTGGCGCTGGTGATGCAATACATGGCCTCGGGCTATGCCTGGACGCAGGCGCGCCAGCGGGTCTATTACCACGTCCTGATCGCGCTGGGTGTTCTGGCCGCCGGGATCACCGGCATCGGCGCCTGGTTCAATGGCGTGCCGTTCCTGACCTCTGATTTCGGCTATTTCCGCATTCCGCCTTTCGACAAGTTCGAACTGGCCACCGCCATGGGCTTTGACCTGGGCGTGTTCCTGGGGGTTGTGGGGTCGGTCATGCTGGCGCTGGGCGGGCTGTCGCGGCTGGCGCGCCGCGCCGCCGTGGGGGATGAGGGCTTCCACGTCGTCGCCGAAAAACCCGATGCCCGCGCGCTGGCCGAACAGACCGGCCCGCTGGAGGTGGGGCTTGCCGGCGAATGGCGGCGCACCGCGCGCCTTGGCGCCGAGGAGGACAACTGATGGAAGCGCTGGTTGCAAGCGGAATTGGCGTGCTGACCGCCGCCGGGATCTACCTGATCCTGCGGTTCCGCACCTTTCCGGTGGTGCTGGGCATGACGATGCTGTCCTATGCGGTGAACGTCTTTCTGTTCGCCACCGGACGGCTTGTGGTGAACATGCCACCGATCCTGAACCATCTGGGCGAAAATACCCCCGGATATACCGATCCGATCCCCCAGGCGCTGGTGCTGACCGCGATCGTCATTTCCTTCGGGATGACGGCGGTGGTGGTGATGCTGTCGCTGGGCGCCTTCATCGAGGCGGGGAATGACAAGATCGACCTCGGGGACGAGGAGAAGAACACGTGAGCCACTGGATCATCGCGCCGGTCGTGCTGCCGGCTTTCCTTGCGCCATTGATCGTGCTGTGGATGCGCTTCGACCTGCGCAGCCAGCGGATCTTTTCGATTGCCGGGATGACGGTGCTGCTGGCGGTCGCGGTGAAGCTGGCGGTGGATGCCTCGGCGGGCGAGACGATCGTCTATCGCCTTGGCAACTGGGAGGCGCCCTTTGGCATCGTTCTGGTGCTGGACCGGCTTTCGGCGCTGATGCTGATCCTGACGGCCGCCTTGGGGCTGGCGGTGGCGCTTTACGCCATCGGGGCGGGCTGGGACAGGCGCGGCTGGCATTTCCATTCGCTGCTGCAATTCCAGCTGATGGGGATCAACGGCGCCTTCCTGACAGGCGATGCGTTCAACCTGTTCGTCTTCTTCGAAGTTCTGCTGATCGCCTCTTACGGCCTGATGATCCATTCGGGCGGCGAGGCGCGGCTGAAGGCGGGGGTGCAATATGTGGTCTATAACCTGGCCGGTTCGACGCTGTTTCTGTTCGCGCTGGGCACGATCTATTCGGTTACCGGCACGCTGAGCATGGCCGATCTGGCGGTCAAGGTGGCGCAATTGCCCCCTGATGATACCGCGCTGATCCGGGTGGGTGCGATCCTTCTGATGCTGGTTTTCGCGGTCAAGGCTGCGCTGGTGCCGCTGCAATTCTGGCTGCCGGCGACCTATGCCAATGCGCCGGGTCCGGTGGCGGCGCTGTTCGCGATCATGACCAAGGTCGGGGTCTATGCCATCGTGCGCATCTATACGCTGGTCTTCCCCGAAGACGGCACGATCGGCGGGCTTGCGGCGCAGATCCTGATGCCCGCGGCGCTGGCCTCGCTGATCATCGGGATGGTGGGCGTTCTGGGCGCGCGCGATCTGGGCCGGGTCGCGGCCTATGCGGTGATCGGTTCGGTTGGCACGATGATGCTGGCCTTCGCGCAGTTTGACGCGGTGGCGACCGGCGCGGGGCTGTATTACATGGTCCATTCGACCTTTGCGGCGGCGGCGCTGTTCCTGATCGTCGACCTGGTCGCGCAGCGGCGCGGGGGGGCGGGGCTGCGCCTTGTGGCGGCGGCGCCGATCGCGCAGGGCGGGTTGCTTGCGGCGCTGTTCTTTGCGGCGGCGATCGCGATGGCCGGGATGCCGCCGCTGTCCGGCTTCCTGGGCAAGCTGATGATCCTGGATGCAATGCAGGGCCAGTGGGGCATCTGGGCGGCGATCCTGATCACCTCGCTTCTGGCGATTGTGGGCTTTGGCCGCGCCGGGTCCGAGGTGTTCTGGAAGGCCCATGCCACCGGCGCGCCGCCGAACGATCTGCCCGAGGCGCCGTCGCACGGGTTGGCCTTTGTCGCAGCCGGGGGGCTGCTGGCGGTGCTGGTGGGCATGACGGTCTTTGCCGGGCCGGTGACGGGCTGGCTGCAGGCCACGGCGGATCAGATCCACGCGCCCGGCGGCTATGTCGAGGCGGTCATGGCCGGTGCGGCGGAACGGGCGGACTGGCCCCCGGGGGCGGCGCAGGCCGCCGTCCCGGATGGCGCGGACGCGCCGGCGCCCGACAATGGGCAATAAGGGGGGCAAAGCGATGTTGAAACGGATCTTCCCGCACCCTTACCTGACGCTGACGCTGACCATCGTCTGGCTGATGCTGGCCAATGCCTATACCGCGACCTCGCTGGTCTTTGGCCTGATCCTGGGCATCATCATTCCGATCCTGACCGCGCCCTACTGGTCCGATCGTCCGGTGGTGCGCAACATCCCGATGATTATCGAATATGTGCTGCTGGTGCTGTATGATATTGTTGTGGCGAATATCGCGGTGGCCCGGATCGTTCTGTTCATGCGCAACAAGGATATGCGCCCGGCCTGGATCACCGTCCCCACCGATCTGACCTCGCCCGAGGCGATCACCGTTCTGGCCGGCACCATCACGATGACGCCGGGCACGGTTTCGGCGGAACTGTCCACCGATGGGCGCAGCATTCTGGTGCACTGCCTGCACGCCCCCGAGCCTGATGCCGTGCGCGATGAGATCAAAAGCCGCTATGAACGCCGCCTGAAGGAGATTTTCGAATGATCCTCTATGCGCTGTATTTCTGTATTGGCTGCTTCACGCTGGCGCTTTTGCTGAACCTGTATCGCGTGGTGCATGCCCCGGGCGTTACCGACCGGATTCTGGCGCTGGACACGATGGTGGTGAATGCGATCGCGCTGCTGGTGCTGTTCGGCATTGCCGAGGGCACGGCGATTTTCTTCGAGGCCTCGGTCCTGTTTGCGATGGTGGGATTTGTGTCGACCGTGGCCTATGCCAAATTCATCCTGCGCGGCGATATCATCGAGTGAGGGCGTGATGGAAATTTTCTGGGAAATCCTCATCTCGGCGCTGCTGGTGATCGCCGGCATCTTTGGTCTGGTCGGGTCTTACGGGCTGGTGAAGCTGCCCGATCCGATGACCCGGCTGCATGCGCCGACCAAGGCCACGACCGTGGGGGTGGGCAGCGTGCTGATCGCCTCGATGCTGTATTTCGGGGCGATTCAGCGCGATCTGACGCTGCATGAACTGATGATCACGCTGTTTCTGTTCCTGACCGCGCCGATCACGGCGCATTTCATCGCCAAGGCCAATTTGTATCGGGACTGGAACCGCGAACAGCTGCCCCGACCCGAGGGTGAGGCCGAATGGGCGCTGTATCAGGAACAATCCGACACCTCGGCCGAGGAACTGCGCGAGAATGCGCGCTGACCCTTGCCGCCGCGGCCGGCGTTGACCTGTCGCGCGGGGCGTGATTGTCTCGGCCGACCGGGCGTAGGGGGCGGGTGAAACATGGTGCAGGACCGCATCGGGGGCGTTCCCGTTTCGCGCATCAGGGCGGTTTCGCAATCGGCCGCCGCGGCCTATGCGGCGGCGCGCCCGCGCACACGGGCGGCGCTGGCGGGCGGTTCCTCGGGGTGGCTGGACGATGTGCCGATGCACTGGATGAAGGACTGGCCGCAGCCCTTCCCGTTGCTGGTGGCGCAGGCGAAGGGCGCCGTTCTGACCGACATCGATGGCCACCGCATCGACGATTTCTGTCTGGGCGATACCGGGTCGATGTTCGGCCATTCCCCCGCGCCGGTTGCCCGCGCGATCCGGGCGCAGGCGGGACGCGGCCTGGCCTGTATGCTGCCGACCGAGGATGCGCTGGCGGTGGGGCGCCTGCTGTGCGACCGCTTCGGTCCGATGCGCTGGCAGGTGGCCACCACCGCGACCGATGCCAACCGCTTTGCCCTGCGCGTGGCGCGCGCGGTGACCGGGCGGCGCAAGGCGCTGGTCTTCAACGGCTGCTATCACGGTACCGTGGATGATGCGATGGTCCGCCTTGGCCCGCTGGGGACCGAGGCGCGGCCCGGCCTTGTCGGTCAGGTGGCCGACCTGACCGCGACCGCTGTGGCCTGTGAATTCAACGATCTGGCGGGCGTTGAGGCCGCTTTGGCCCAGGGCGACATCGCCGCGATCCTGACCGAGCCGGTGATGACCAATTCCTGTATGGTCCTGCCTGAACCGGGCTTCCACGCGGGCCTGCGCGATCTGGCAACCCGGTATGGCGCCCTGTTGATCGTGGATGAGACGCATACGATTTCCTCGGGGCCGGGTGGCTATACGCGCGTGCACGGGTTGCAGCCCGACATCTTCGTGGTCGGCAAATGCGTTGCGGGTGGCATGCCCACCGCCGTCTGGGGCCTGACCGAGGCCGTGGCCGCCCGCTTTGCCGCCTATGATGCAACGCGCCCCCCCGGGCATAGCGGCATGGGCACCACGCTTTCGGCGAACCCGATGCAATTCGCCTGCCTGCGCGCGACCCTTGCCGAAGTAATGACCCCCGAAAACTATGCCCGGATGGAGGCGGGCGCCGCGCGTTTGCACGCGGGCCTGTCCAAGGCCATCGCGGCGGCGGGCGCGCCCTGGCATGTGGTGCGCGTCGGCGCGCGGGTGGAATTCATCTGCGCCCCCGGCCCCCTGCGCAACGGATCGCAGGCCGGGGCGGCCCATGCCCCCGCGCTGGAAGCCGCCATCCAGCAATGCCTTTTGAACCGGGGCTGCCTGATCGCGCCCTTCCATAACATGATGCTGGTCAGCCCCGCGACCACCAAGGCCCAGATCGACCGTCTGATCGCCGCCTTTGCCGCCACCCTGACCGAATTGTTCGAGACCTGACATGACCCAATCCCCCTCTGGTTCGTCCTGGCAAGAGGCCGAAACCTTCCTGAAGGCCCACCCCGGGATCGAGGCCTTCGATATCGTCCTGCATGACGCCAACGGCATCGGGCGCGGCAAGATCATCCGCCGGCACGAGCTGATGGGCCTTTATACCGGGGGGCGGCATCTGCCGATCTCGATCCTGGGGCTCGATATCGTGGGCGAGGATGTGCATGAAACCGGCCTGATCTGGGATCAGGGTGACGGCGACCTGCGCGCCTGGCCGATCCCCGGCACGCTGAAGCCGTTGCATGGCACCAACCCGCCGCGCGGCGAGGTGCTGATGAGCATGTATCACCTGGACGGGGCCGAGATGACATCCGACCCGCGCCACGCGCTGTCCCGTCAGGTCAGGGCGATGGCCGCCGAGGGGCTGTATCCCGCCGGCGCGTTCGAGCTGGAATTCTTCCTGCTGGACCCGAAGTTCGGCGAGGACGGTTATCCCCGCCCCGCGGCGGCGGTGCTGGATGGCCGCCGGTCGGACTGGACCGAGGTTTATTCCGTCGATCACCTGCACGGGATGGAGCCCTTGTTTTCCGACATCTACCGCGCGGCGGAAGTCATGGGGATCAGGGCGGAAACCGTGATTTCCGAATATGCACCGGGCCAGTATGAGCTGACGCTACACTATCGCACCGATGTGATGCAGGCCGCCGACGATCTGGTGCGGCTGAAACGCATCGTGCGGCTGCAGGCGCGCAGGCATGGCGTGGTGGCGTGTTTCATGGCCAAGCCGGTCGAAAAATACGCCGGATCGGGCATGCATTTCCATGTCAGCCTGCAGGATGACGCTGGCCGCAACATCTTTGCCGAAACGGTCGAGGGCCAGTGGACCGACACGATTCGTCACGCCATCGGGGGCTTGCGCGCCACGATGGGCGAATCGATGCTGGTCTTTGCGCCACATGCCAACAGCTGGCGGCGGTTCGTCGGCCAAAGCTATGCGCCGGTATCGCCCAGCTGGGGGGTGAACAACCGTTCGGTCGCGCTGCGGATTCCGGCGGGGGATCTGAAGGCGCGGCGGATCGAACATCGCCCGTCCGGCGTGGATGCCAACCCCTATCTGGTGGCCGCGACCGTGCTGGCGGGTATTCGCCACGGGCTGCGCCACCGGATCGATCCGGGGCCCGAGACGACGGGGAACGGCTATCAGGGCAAGGATGACCTGCCGATCCCGGGCGACTGGCGCGAGGCGATCCGGGCGGCGACGGACTCGGTCTTTCTGAAAGAGGCGCTGGGCGCGGACATGCACCGCACCTTCACCGCGATCAAGGCTGCCGAATATCAGCGCGTGGCCCGCACCATCGCGGATGTGGATTACGATCTGTATCTGCACACGGTGTGAAACGAAAAGGACCGGGGGCGCTGCCCCCGGACCCCCGGAGTATTTCCGCCAAGAAGAAGCAAGGCGTCTTAGAGCAGGCCCGCGTGTTGCATCGCGGCGTCGATCTGGGCCTTGGTGCTGTCCAGAAGCGGGGTCAGCGGCAGGCGCACCTCTTCGCGGCAGAGGCCAAGGCGCGAGAGGGCGTATTTTGCGCCGGCCACGCCCGGCTCGACGAAGATCGCCGTGTGCAGCGGCATCAGGCGGTCCTGGTATTCCAGTGCCTTGGCATAATCGCCGCGCAGGGTGGCTTCCTGGAATTCCGAGCACAGCCGCGGCGCCACGTTGGCGGTGACCGAGATGCAGCCCACGCCGCCATGCGCGTTGAAGCCAAGGGCGGTGGCGTCTTCGCCCGAAAGCTGGATGAAACCGGGGCCGCAGGTTTCGCGCTGCAGGCTGACGCGTTCGATCTTGCCGGTGGCGTCCTTCACCCCGATGATGCGCGGCAGTTTCGCCAGTTCGCCCATCGTTTCGGGCAGCATGTCCACGACCGAGCGACCGGGGATGTTGTAGATGATGATCGGCAGGCCGCAGGCATCATGCATCGCGGTGAAATGCGCGATCATGCCGCGCTGCGTGGGCTTGTTGTAATAGGGGGTGACGACAAGGGCGGCATCCGCGCCGGTCGCCGCGGCATGGCGGATGAGTTCGACGCCCTCGGCGGTGGAATTCGAGCCCGCGCCGGCGATCACCGGAATGCGGCCGGCGGCGGCCTTGACCACCTCGGAGACGACGCGCATGTGTTCTTCGTGGCTGACCGTGGGGCTTTCGCCTGTGGTGCCCATGGGGACGAGGCCGTGGCTGCCTTCGGCCACATGCCATTCCACAAGTTTCTTGAGCGCGTCCAGATCCAGCTCGCCGTCCTTGAACGGCGTGATCAGTGCGGGAATGGACCCTTTGAACATGACACGCTCCTTGCGTCGGGGCGGATTCGCCCGGTTGAAATCGGGCGGACCTTATGCGAGCCGCGCGGCCTTGCCAAGTTTGTGAATTGCACTGGGGGGGGCTGGCGGGCAGGAAGAGGAAAAAGACGGGGGCGGGCAGGTGATGATCCAGGGAATGTTCCGGGCGGTTGTATTGGCGGCGGCGGTTCTGGCGCCGGTCGGTGCGGCCTGGGCCGAGGATGCGGCGGCGCTGGCGCGCGCGTTGCAGGTGGCGGGGGCGAAGGACTGGTCCACGGCGCAGGGTCTGGCGCGGGGATCGGGGCCCTTGTCCTTTGACATCGTCGAATGGCATCGCCTGCGCGCGGGCGAGGGGACCTTTGCCGACCATGCCGATTTTGCCGCGCGCCGGGCCGACTGGCCGGGGATGGATCTGCTGTGGCGGCGCGGGGAAGCAAAGCTTGACGGCGTACCTGCTGATCGGGTGGTGGGCTATTTCGCGAACCGGGCGCCGTTGACCGGGGCGGGGGCGCTGGCGCTGGTCGCCGCCCATCAGGCCCGCGGCGATGCGGGCAAGGCCGCTGCGGTGGCCGAGGCCGCCTGGCGCGGGCTGGTGATGGAGGCGCGCGATCAGGAGGCATTCCTGCAGCTTTATCCCGATCTGGTCGCGCCGCATCACGGCGGGCGGATTGCGGCCATGCTGGAACGTGGGCAGCGCGAACAGGTGCAGCGCATCCTGCCCTTTGCCACCCCCGGCACCCGGGCGGTCGCCGAGGCGCGTATTGCCTTGCAGGCCAATCGGGGGGGCGTCGATTCGCTGATCGCGGCGGTGCCCGAGCGGATGCTGGGATCGGCCGGGCTTGCGCTGGACCGGGCCAAGTGGCGCTGGCGCAACGGGGCCGAGGCGGCGGCGGCCGAGCTTTTGCTGGAACGGTCCGCCGATGCCGATCGTCTGGGCGCGCCGCATCTGTGGGCGGGGTTGCGCGCCGCGCTGGCGCGGTGGGATCTGCGTCAGGGCGATGCGCGCCGCGCCTATATGATTGCCGCGCGGCACCGGCTGGCGGCCGAGGGTGCGGATTATGCCGATCTGGAATGGCTGGCAGGCTATGCCGCGCTGAAGCTGGGCGATGCGCCCACCGCGCTGCGCCATTTCGAGGCGCTGGGGGCGGTGGTGCAAAGCCCGATCAGCCTGTCGCGGGCCGGGTATTGGAAGGGCCGCGCGCTGGAGGCGATGGGTAAGGCCGAGGCGGCCCAGGCGGCCTATCGCGATGCGGCGCGGTATCAGACGGCGTTCTATGGCCTTTTGGCGGCGGAGCGGGCGGGCCTGCCGCTGGACCCGGACTTTGCCGCGCCACCGCCTTTGCCTGAATGGCGCGGGGCAGGCTTTGCCGGGGCCCCGGTGTTTCAGGCGGCGCTGTTGCTGAAGGCGGCCGGGCGCGCGGATCTGGCCGAACGGTTCATTCTGCATCTGTCCGAAAGCCTTGGTGCCGGGGATGTGGCGCGGCTGGCGCGGCTGGCGCTGGAATGGAACGATCCGCATCTGGCGCTGGGCCTGGGCAAGCGGGCGGCGGAAACCGGCGCGATGCTGGTGGCGGCCTATTACCCGCTGTCGGGCATCGAGACGCAGGACCTGGGCGTTCCGGCCGAACTTGCGCTGGCGATTGCCCGGCGCGAAAGCGAATTTGACCCGGCGGTGGTGTCGCCGGCGGGGGCGCGCGGGCTGATGCAGGTGATGCCGGGCACCGCGAAGATGATGGCCGATCGCCTGGGCATCGCCTATGAGCCGGATCGGCTGACGCGTGATCCGGGCTATAACGCGCGGCTGGGGGCGGCCTATCTGGGCGTTCTGCGTAGCGAATTCGGTGCCTCGCCGGTCCTGGTGGCGGCGGGCTACAATGCCGGGCCGGGCCGCCCGCGCCGCTGGGTTGAGGAACGCGGCGATCCGCGCAGCCCGACGGTTGATGTGGTGGACTGGATCGAGATGATCCCCTTTACCGAAACCCGCAATTATGTGATGCGCGTGGCTGAAAGCCTGCCGATCTATCGCGCGCGGCTGGGCCGGGCGGATGCGGGGCCGCTGCGGTTCAGCGATGAGTTGCGGGGTCTTGCACCGGCGCGCTGACCTGGGCGCGCATCCGTTCGCGCCACAGCGCAAACAGCCCCGACCCCACCACGATCACCGCCCCCAGCGCGACATTGGGGCGGACCATTTCGTCAAAGATCGTGAGGCCAAGGATCGCGACAAAGACCAGTTGCAGATAGGCAAAGGGTTGGATCGCCGAGGCTTCGGCCAGTTCATAGGCGCGGATCAGCAGCCAGTGCGCGCTGGCCGAGGTCAGGCACAGGATCGCCATCCAGCCCCAGTCGGGGGCGATCATCGGTTCCCAGAACCAGATGCCGATCGCGGTGGTGGTCAGCGCGCCCAGAACGCCGGTCCAGAAGAAGGATACAGCGGTGCCGTCCTTGCGCGCCGCATAACGGGTCAGGACGCCATAAAGCGCGAACAGCAGGGCTGCCAGCAGCGGGATCAGCGCCTCCGGCTGAAACACGCCGACGCCGGGCTGAAGGATCACCATGATCCCGACAAGGCCGATCACGACCGCCGCCCAGCGCCGCCAGCCGACCTTTTCGCCCAGCACCGGGCCGGACAGGGCCACGATCAGAAGCGGATAGCAGGCAAAGACCGCATGGGTTTCCACCAGGCCCAGGACCACGAAGCCCTGGATCACGATCAGGACCTGGCTGACCAGAAGCACCGCCCGGCAGATCTGCAGCCACGGCTGGCGGGTGGCTACGGCCTGTCGCAGCCCGCCTGCCTGCCGGCTGGCCAGCGCGACCACGAAAAGGGCGAAGAACCAGAAGCGGATCATCACGATCATGTAGACGTTGTAGCTTTCCGACAGATGGCGCGAGATGCCGTCCTGGATCGCGAAGATCAGGGTGGTGGCGATCATCAGCAATATGCCGGTGCGCTGGTTCTGTGCGGTCATTCCGGCGCCCCCAGCCGGCCGCGGCTCATGTGGCGCTTGTGGCCGTGACCGGGCGCGCGGGTCACGGCAAAGCCCGCCTGCGCCAGTGCGCGGCGCACGAAGCCTGCGGCCGTATAGGTCGCAAAGCTGCCGCCCGGGGCGGTGTGGCGGGCGACCTCGGCCATCAGCGCCTCGCCCCACAGCTCGGGGTTCCTGGCGGGGGAAAAGCCGTCAAGGAACCAGGCATCCGCGCGCCCGTCCCAGCGTGGCAGGGTGTCACGGGCATCGCCCTCGACCACCTGAACGGCGACGGGGCCAATCTGGAAGCGGCGTTCCCCCCGGCCCCAGGCCGCCAGGAACGGCCCCGCGATGGCAAGCGCCTCGGGGAAGGCCTGCAGGGCGCGGCCGATATCTGCGGCGGACAGGGGGAAGGCCTCAAAGCTGGTGAAGCGGATCGGCGTGTTGCCGGCCGCGATGCAGGTGGCCAGCAGGTTAAGCCCGGTGCCAAAGCCCAGTTCCGCGATGTGAAACCCGGGGCGCAGGCGCCCGGGCAGGTCATTTCCGGCCAGAAACACATGGCGCGTTTCGGCCAGGCCATCGGACAGGCTGAAATAGGGATCGTCAAAGCGGATCGAAACGGGAATCACGCCGTCGCGCCAGGAAAGGCCGGGGTCGGTCTGGTCAGTGTCGCGCATTGCGGATAGCCCTTGGTTCGGCTGCGACCATGGCGAAAGGGGCGGGCAATGGCAACGGGCAAACGGATCGATGTGACGGTGCGCGGGGGCGGGGTCTTTGGCCTGGCCTGTGCCTTTGTTCTGGCGCGGCGGGGCGCAAGGGTGCGCCTGATCGAGGTGGCGCGGATCGGCGCGGGTGCCTCGGGCGGGCATGTGGGGGCGCTGGCGCCGCATGTGCCCGAACAGTGGAACCCCAAGAAGCAGTTTCAGCTGGAAAGCCTGCTGATGGCCGAGGCTTTCTGGGCCGATGTGGCGGCGGTGGGGGGGGCTGATCCGGGCTATGCGCGGCTGGGCCGCATCCAGCCGCTGGCCGATGCCGGGGCGGTGGCGCGCGCGGCGGCGCGCGCGGCGGGGGCCGCGGTGCATTGGCGGGGCCAGGCGGTCTGGCAGGTGGTGCCTGTGGCGGGCTTCGGGGCCTTTGCGCCGGTGTCGCCGACGGGGCTTGTCGTGCATGACACGCTGAGCGCGCGGGCAAGCCCCCGCCGGGCAGGGGCCGCGCTGGTGGCGGCGCTGCGGGCGCTGGGCGCCGAGGTCGTGCTGGGCGAGGCGCCCGAGGAAGGTACCGTGATCCACGCCACCGGCGCGGCGGGGCTGTCGGCGTTGTCGGGCGCGCTGGGCAAGCCGGTGGGCGGCGGGATCAAGGGGCAATCGGCGTTACTGCGTCATGCGGCGGGTCCGGTGCCGCAGATCTATGCCGAAGGCGTCCATGTCGTGCCCCATGCCGATGGCACGGTGGCGATCGGGTCGACATCGGAACGGGTGTTCGATGCGCCCGACACGGTGGATGCGCAGCTGGAGTCGCTGATCGCGCAGGCCCGCGCCCTGTGCCCCGTGCTGGCGGGGGCCGAGGTGGCGGACCGTTGGGCCGGGTTGCGTCCGCGGGCGCGGTCACGCGCGCCGATGCTGGGGCCCTGGCCGGGGCGCCCGGGGCATTTCATCGCCAATGGCGGCTTCAAGATCGGTTTTGGCATGGCGCCGAAGGTGGCCGAGGTGATGGCCGATCTGGTGCTTGCGGGGCGTGACGCCATTCCGGCGGGGTTCCGGGTCGGGGACAGTCTTTAGGGGCGCTGCCCCTCTGGGCCTGCCGGCCCATTCACCCCGGGATATTTTCGCAAAGCCGAAGGGGCGCCGAGGGCTTTGGCGGGCTTTGGCGCCGGGCGGGTCACCAGCGCGTCAGGGCGGCTTCGTCGCTGTCCTTGGCCGCGACCCAGCTTTCGCCATCGGGTCTGATTTCCTTTTTCCAGAAGGGCGCGCGGGATTTCAGATAATCCATCAGGAATTCGGCGGCGGCGAAGGCATCGGCGCGGTGGCGCGCGGCGGTGGCCACCATCATGATCGGCGCGCCCACCGCAAGATGGCCGTAGCGATGGATCACCAGGCAATCGGCCAGGGACCAGCGGCTGACCGCCTGTTCGGCGATCGTGGTAATGGCGCGTTCGGTCATGCCGGGGTAATGTTCAATGTCCAGCGCCCGCATCTTGCCGCTGTCGTCGCGCACCAGTCCGGTGAAGGTGACCACCGCGCCAACATCGGCCCGGCCCTGGCCGAAGCCCGCGGTTTCCCGGCCCGGATCGAAGACGGCTTGCTGAAGGGTGATGCGCATGGGTCAGCCCCCGGTCATGGGTGGAAAGAAGGCAACCTCGCGCACGCCCGCCAGGGGGGCGGCGAAATCGGCCAGATCCTGATCAAGCGCGACGCGCAGCGCCGCGACATCGGCGAAGGCGGCGGCATAGCGGGGGTCGCGCGCCCTGAGCTGTTCGACGAGGCCGGCGACCGTCGTGGCGTCGGTCTGCACGGTTTCGCGGGCAAGGCCGATGCGTTCGCGGACCCAGGCGAAATACAGAACCTCAACCATCCTTGGGCTCCTTCAGCAGGGGCAGCGATTTGCGGAAGTAATCCCAGCCGGTGATCGCGGTCAGGATCGCGGCGATCCAGATCAGGGCCAGTCCGAAGTGGGTTGCCAGATCGGCCAGGCTGGCGCCGGTCGGCAGGTCGCCTTCGCCCGCGCGGGGGGGGCGGCGTTCCAGAAAGGCCAGCCCGGTGCCAAGGAACAGGACCGCGATCGCCACCATCTGCGCGGTGGTCTTCCATTTTGCCAGCTTCGTGACCCTGAGCTTGCCCGAATCCGCGCCAAGGAATTCACGCAGGCCAGCCACGAATACCTCACGGAACAGGATCACGGTGACCGGCAGGATCAGCCAGGGGTTCATCCCCGAATAGCCCGTGATGATCACCAGCGCGATCACCACCATCGCCTTGTCCGCGATCGGGTCGAGCATGGCGCCGAATCGCGATTCCTGCTTCCAGGCACGGGCGAGGTAGCCATCGAACCAGTCGGTCACCGCGGCGGTGATGAACAGCGCAAGCGCGAACCAGTCTGCCCAGGGTCGCTGAAAATACAGGAACATGACCGCGACGCCAGGCGCGGCGATCAGTCGCAAGACCGTCAGGATATTGGGCAAATTCCATTTCATGTCGGTACCCTAGCTTCTGATCCGTGCCGAGGGAAGAGGGCGGATGGCGCCCCGGCCCGCGGCCCGCGGGCGCAGTTTGGGGCTGGAATCGGATTTGCACTTCACTTTGCCCGAAGAATCGGCCATTTCGCAGGCACAATGCCCAAGCATTGGGCAATTCGTCACCGAATTGGGGGCCCTGAGTGCAAAATATCGACGACAAACTGAGACCGGTGCTGAACGAGGTTCTGCGCCGCAACGCGGGCGAGCTGGAGTTTCACCAGGCGGTTCACGAAGTGCTGGAAAGCCTGGGCCGGGTGATTGCCAAGCGCCCCGATTATGCCAATGACGCGCTGATCGAGCGGATCTGCGAACCCGAACGCCAGATCATTTTCCGCGTGCCGTGGGTGGATGACAAGAATCAGGTGCAGATCAACCGTGGCTTCCGGGTGCAGTTCAACTCGGCGCTGGGCCCGTACAAGGGGGGGATCCGTTTCCACCCCTCGGTCAACGTCGGGATCATCAAGTTCCTGGGCTTTGAACAGACCTTCAAGAACGCACTGACCGGCATGCCGATCGGTGGTGGCAAGGGCGGTTCGGACTTTGACCCCAAGGGCCGTTCGGATGGCGAGATCATGCGGTTCTGCCAGTCGTTCATGACCGAACTGCACCGCCACATCGGCGAATACACCGACGTTCCGGCCGGTGATATCGGCGTGGGCGGACGCGAGATCGGTTACATGTTCGGCCAGTACAAGCGCCTGACCAACCGCTATGAGGCGGGCGTTCTGACCGGCAAGGGCCTGGTCTATGGCGGCTCGCGCGCGCGGACCGAGGCGACCGGCTACGGCACCGTCTATTTCGTGCAGCGCATGCTGGGCACCAAGGACCAGAGCTTTGAAGGCAAGCGTGTCACCGTGTCGGGTTCGGGCAACGTCGCCATCTATGCAATGGAAAAGGCGATCGAATACGGCGCGACGATCGTGGCCTGCTCGGACAGCTCGGGCTATGTGGTGGATGAAAACGGCATCGACCTGGACCTGGTGAAAGAGATCAAGGAAGTCCGTCGTGCGCGTATCTCGGAATATGCGCGGATCAAGGGCGTGGGGTCGCATTTCATCGCCAAGGGCTCGATCTGGGATGTGCCGTGCGATGTGGCGCTGCCCTGCGCCACGCAGAACGAGCTGACCGGCAAGGACGCGCAGACGCTGGTGAAGAACGGCGTTGTGGCGGTGGGCGAAGGCGCGAACATGCCCTCGACCCCCGATGCGGTCCGTGCCTTCCAGACCGCGGGTGTGCTGTTCGCGCCCGGCAAGGCCGCAAATGCGGGTGGCGTTGCGACCTCGGCGCTGGAGATGCAGCAGAACGCTTCGCGCGACAGCTGGACCTTTGAGCAGACCGAGGCCCGTCTGGCCACGATCATGCATTCGATCCACGACGCCTGCTTTGAAACCGCCGAGGAATATGGCGCCCCCAGCGATTATGTGCTGGGCGCCAATATCGCGGGCTTTGTCCGCGTGGCCGAAGCGATGCGCCTGATGGGCGTGATCTGACCCCATTGCCCCGGCCGGTTCGCCCGGCCGGGGTATCTTCAGCCCTTGGCGTTGAAAAAATCGTAGATCGTCTGGGCCATTGTCTCGGAAATCCCGGGCACGGCCTGCAGGTCCGACAGGCCTGCGCGGCTGACCGCCTTGGCCGAACCGAAATGCGCCAGAAGCGCGCGTTTGCGTGCCGCCCCAACCCCCGGAATTTCATCCAGCGGCGTCGCCCCGACGGCCTTGGCGCGTTTCGCCCGATGCGCGCCGATCGCCCAGCGGTGCGCCTCGTCGCGCAGGCGCTGGATGAAATACAGCACCGGATCGTTCATCCGCAGCGCAAAGGGGCGCTGGCCGGGGCGGTGGAATTCCTCTTTGCCGTGGTCGCGGTCCACGCCCTTGGCGACGCCGACCATCGGGATATCCTCGACGCCCATCTCCTCCATGATTTCCGCCACGGCCGAAACCTGCCCCGCGCCGCCGTCAATCAGCAGAAGGTCGGGCCAGCTTTCGGTTTCGCGGTCGGGGTCTTCCTTCAGCAGGCGGGCAAAGCGGCGGGTCAGCACCTCTTTCATCATGCCGAAGTCGTCGCCTGGGGTGATGTCGGTGCCTTTGATGTTGAACTTGCGATACTGGCTTTTCAGGAACCCTTCGGCCCCGGCCACGATCATCCCGCCCACGGCATTGGTGCCCTGAATGTGGCTGTTGTCGTAAACCTCGATCCGGCGGGGCGGGGCATCAAGGCCGAAGGCCTCGGCCAGTCCTTCCAGAAGGCGGGCCTGGGTCGCGCTTTCGCTCATCTTGCGGGCCAGGCTTTCGCGGGCGTTGCGCGCGGCGTTTTCGACCAGCTCGGCCTTTTCGCCCCGTTGCGGCACGGCAATCTCGACCCGTCGGCCGGCGCGGTCGGACAGCAGGTTCACCATCAGATCCTCATCCCCGATCGGATGTGACAACAGGATCAGCCGGGGCGGGGTCTTGTCGTCGTAAAACTGTGCCAGGAACGCCTCCAGCACCTCGGGCGCCTCGGCCCCCGATCCGGTGCGGGGATAATAGTCGCGGTTGCCCCAGCTTTGATGCGCGCGGATGAAAAATACCTGAACGCAGGCCTGCCCGCCCTCCATATGCAGCGCGATCACATCCGCCTCGGTCACACCGCGCGGGTTGATGCCCTGCGCCGATTGCACATTGGTCAGCGCGCGGATGCGGTCGCGCAGGGCGGCGGCGCGCTCGAACTCCATCGCTTCGGATGCCTCGGCCATCTCGGCGGCCAGATGTTTCTGGATGTCGGTCGACTTGCCCTGCAGGAAGCGTTCGGCATCCGCCACCAGCGCGGCGTAATCCGTTTCGGAAACGCGGCCCACGCAGGGCCCGGCGCAACGCTTGATCTGATACAGCAGGCAGGGCCGGGTGCGGCTTTCGAACATCGCATCCGAACAGTTGCGCAGCAGGAAGACGCGCTGCAACTGGTTCAGTGTCCGGTTCACCGCGCCCGCGCTGGCGAAGGGGCCATAGTAGCTGCCCTTTTCCGTCTTGGCGCCGCGATGCTTCTTGATCTGCGGATAGGCATGTGTTTTCGAAACGAGAATATTGGGAAAGCTTTTGTCGTCACGCAGCAGCACGTTGTAGCGCGGCTTCAGCTGCTTGATCAGGTTCTGCTCCAGCAGCAGGGCCTCGGTCTCGGTCCGGGTGGTCAGAAACATCATCCGCGTTGTTTCGTGGATCATTCGGGCGATGCGCCCGGAATGCCCCGAGGGCCGGGCATAATTCGACACCCGCGCACGCAGGTTGCGCGCCTTGCCGACGTAAAGCACCTCATTCTGGGCGTTCAGCATCCGGTAGACGCCGGGCGAGCCGTCCAGCGTTTTCAGATAGCTTTGCACCAGCGCGTGGCCGGTCAGCGCGGCCCTGGTCGTGGCGCCGTCGGGTGAAAGGGGGGCTTGGGGGTCCTTGGTCATGTCAATCTTTCGATTCTCTGTCCCGGTTGCCGTGTCCGGGTGCCAAGATCAAGCGCAAAGCTGTCCACGGTTTCTGTGGATAACTCTGTTGGCAAAGTGTGCGGACGGCGAAATCTCCCTTGTTTTCGGGCGGGTTCATCGGTTTGCCCAAAAAATAGGCACATATATAAAGCACTGATTTTATTTGGAAATAATTTGAACGATCAGCAAGCTACTGAAAAGAATAAAGGATTCTTAACGGGTTTGTGAAGGCGTCAGGCAAAGTGGACAAGTTGCCGCGCCCCGACCGCTGCACGGCTTATTCCGGGCCCAGCACATCGGGCGTTTTCCACGCCAGATGCTGCCCGCCATCGACACAGATCAGCTGGCCGGTAACCGAAAGAGCATCCAGGAAATAACCCAGGGCCGCGCAGACATCTTCCGGGTCGGCCCCGCGTTCCAGGATCGTCGCGGCACGCTGGCGGGCAAAGTGATCCTTGGTCTGGCGCGCGCCCTGAAGGGTTGGGCCTGGACCAATTGCATTGACCCGGATGTCCGGCGCAAGCGCCTGTGCGGCGGTACGGGTCAGCGCCCAAAGCCCCATCTTGGCCAGCGAATAGGTCATGAATTCCGGGGTCAGCTTGCGCATTCTTTGGTCAAGCATGTTGACCACAAGCGCCCGTGCCCTGGGCTCGCCCCGGCTTCGGTCGGCCTTGGGGGCCTGTGCGGCGAAGGCCTGTGTCAGCACGAAAGGCGCGCGCAGGTTGGATTCGAAATGGCGGTCCCAGCTGTTCCGTGTCGCGGTGTGAATGTTGTCATATTCAAAGATTGAGGCGTTGTTGACCAGCACATCCAGCGGTCCGCCCAGACCTTTGGCGGCGCGGGCGACCAGGCCCTGGGTGTCGGCCTCTGCCAGCAGATCGGCCTGCAGGGCGACAGCCTGCCGGCCCATCGCCCGGATGTCCTGTGCGACCGTTTCCGCCTCGGATTGCGAGGTGGCATAGTGCACCGCCACATCATGGCCGCGCCGCGCCAGATACAGCGCCATTTCCCGCCCCAGCCGGCGCCCCGCGCCGGTCACCAGTGCCCGCCCGCTCATGCCGCGGCCCCCGTCATCAGGATCGCCACATAACCCGCATAGATCCCCAGGAACCCGATGCCGATCAACCGGCGGAACGGCCAGCGATAGAAGATGAAGGGGGCAATCAGCGCCGAAACCCCCAGCATCACCCAAAGGTCCAGCCGCAGCATTTCCGGCGGCACGGGCAGGGTGCCGACCAGCCCCGCCACACCGATGATGCCCAGCAGGTTGAAGATGTTCGACCCCACCACATTGCCCAGTGCCACATCCGCGCGTCCCTTCATCGCGGCCGTGACCGAGGTCGCAAGTTCAGGCAGCGATGTGCCCACCGCCACCAGCGTCAGCCCGATCACGGTTTCGGAAATTCCAAAGGCACGGGCCATGTTGCCCGCCCCCGTGACCAGCAGATCCGCCGCCAGCGGCAACCCGATCAGGCCGGCCAGGATGTAAAGGCCGATGCGCAGGGGGGACAGCGCCGCATCGGTCGTGGCGATCTCGGGGGCGTCGGCTTCGGCCTCGGCGCGCCCGGCCCGATGCGCCAGCGCGTCGCGGATCTGATCGCCCATCACAAGCGCCAGCCCGATCAGCAGCATCAGCGCATGTGGCCATCGCAACGGCCCCATGAAGGCGAGAAGGATGAACAGAACACTGCCCGCCATCATCGTCAGATAGCTTTTGCGCATGTCATGTTCATCGGTGGGGATATTGGCGATCAGCGCGGGCAGCCCCAGAACCAGCAGGATATTGGCGGTGTTGGACCCGACCACATTACCCAATGCGATGCCCGGCGCGTTTTCCAGCACCGCAGCCACCGACACCATCATCTCGGGCGCCGAGGTTCCGAAGGCCACCACCGTCAGTCCGACGATCAGCGCCGGTATCCCCAGCCGCAGCGCCAGCGCAACCGCGCCGCGCACCAGTATGTCGCCCGCAAGGATCAGCAGGACAAGCCCCGCGCCGATATGCGCCAGATCCCAGATCAATTGGTCACCCCCCAGATGTCTTTGTTTCGCAAGGACATGGCGTCTTGCCGATCCTTGGCCGGCCACAGTGCTTGCATCGCCCCGTCGCCAGCTTGCCGCGCCGCTTGCCCGCGCGCCCGGGCAGGCGCAGCTTGCCGATCATGGCCAGCACGGCCATCGCCAGCAGAAACAGGATCATCACCTTGATCAGCATCGGCTACAGCCCATAGCGGGCCCACAGGGCGCGCTCCTCTGCCGCCGCGATCACGGCGCCGGCGGCGTCCATGCCGATCCGGCGGAACCACGGCCGGCGCAGCCCATAGGGCACCAGCCGCACCCTGTCGCCATACAGTGATTTCAGCTTGGGCACCATGTGGGCGATCCCGTCGATCAGGCCCAGTTCCACCGCCTGCTGCCCGGCCCAGATATCGCCGGTGAACAGATCGCGCCCGGCGCTCAGGCGCGCGCCGCGGCGGGCGGTGACATGCGCCTGAAAGGCGGCATGCATCGGTTCCAGAATGGCGCGCAGGCGTTCGATATCTTCGGGCTTTTCGGGGCGAAACGGGTCAAGGAAACTTTTCGCCCCGCCCGCCGTATGCACCCGCCGCTCGACACCATACCGATCGATCAGCCCGGCAAATCCGAACCCGGCCGAGATCACGCCAATCGACCCGATCACCGAGGTCGCATCCGCCCAGATGTCATCGGCCGCACAGGCCAGCCAATAGCCGCCCGAGGCTGCCACATCCTCGACGAAGGCATGAACCGGGATGCGCCTTTCCTCGGCCAGCCGCCGGATGCGCGCCGCGATCAACGACGACTGCACCGGCGATCCACCTGGCGAATTCACCACAAGCGCCACCGCTACCGGCTTTCCGCGCCGGAACGCACGTTCGATCAGCGGCGCCAGGGCCGCATCTGTCAGGCCCGCGCCACCGGGGCGCACGGCCCCGATCGGCCCTTGCAGGCGGATCACCGCAACTTGCGGGACGTGTTTCACGAAGGGCAGGCGAACGGGACTACGCATGGCCTGCGATGTAGGGGCAACTGGCCGCCGTAACAAGCGCGCCCACCCGATTTCCCCGAAATTCGCCGCCATCCCCGGGGTCTGGCTTCGGCTTTGCCAAAATATCCTCGGGGGTGAATTGGCCATCAGGCCAAGAGGGGGCAGACAGCCCCCTTTTCTATCGGTTCGCGTTCATCCGCTCGATATAGGCACGCAGTTCCTCGGCTTCGTGGCGGGCATCGCGCAGGCCGTCCATTGCCGCGCGCAGCTCTGCCTCGGTCTGCGAGATCTGGTTCATCAACTCGGCCTCGCGCGTTTCCAGAAACCGCAGCGCCTCGTCGCGGGTCTCCTCGGCCTCATGCAGGGCCTGGGCCATCTGCTCCAGTTCGCCCATGTCCGCGCGCGTCACCCGCGTCAGCCGGTGGATCAGCCATGACGCGAACCAGCCCAGGCTGAAGGCCAGAAACAGGATGATCGCCGTGGCGAAAACGAATTCGGTTCTGTTCATGTCTGCCCCTGTCGCCTCAATTCCGTTCCGTCCCGCCCAGGCCTTCCGGGCGCGCGCGCGGGCGCGGCGTGTCTGCGGTGGCCGGCACCGCCTCGATCACGATCCCGTCCGGGTCGCCGGCCGGTTCCCCGGGGGCTGCGTCGGGCGCCTGTGCGTCTGCCGTATCTGTTGCGCCCGGCGGGTCCTGCGTCTCGTCCTGTGCCCCGGCATCCGCGGCGTCGACCGTTTGCGGGGGTGTGCCGGCCGCTTCGGGCGCGGCGCTGCCGGGCGCTGGCACCCCACCCGCTGCATCCAGCACCGCTGCGGTGGGGCTGCCCTCGACGGGCGTTTCATCCAGCAGGACGAATTCGATCCGCCGGTTCGCTTCGCGGCCTGCCTCGGTGCCGTTGTCGGCGATCGGTTGCGATTCGCCATAGCCTTTCGCGGTCAGGTTGCCCACCAGAACCCGGCGTTCCATCAGCGCGGCGCGCACCGCATCGGCGCGTTCCTGCGACAGCCTTTCGTTGAATTCCTCGGACCCCTGGCTGTCGGTATGACCGGCCAGTTCCATGCGGAAATCGGCGCAGGTCTTCATGATTTCTGCCAGTTGGTCCAGCGCCGCCCCTTCATCTGCCGCGATCACCGCTGAACCGGGCTCAAAACTCAGCTTGTCGTCGCGCAGCACCGCATTCAGCTGCGCCACACATTCCGGGCCCGTGGGCAGCCCCAGCACCGGGTCCAGCCGCTTGTCGTAGCGGATCGACAGGTCCATCCGCACCCCTTCGCCCAGCCGGGCGGCAAGGATCCGGGCCACCGCGTCCGAGGCTTGCGGGTTTCCTGTCACCCCGGACAGGCGGATCATGTCGGGGCTGACCACCACCGCGCCCTGGGCCAGTTCGTCCAGTGCCTCCAGCGCGGCCAGAACACGCACCGGCCACCCCAGCGGCAGGGTGTCGTCCAGACGCGTGGCGCCATAGACCCGGGCATTGCCAAAGCGCGCGCGGGCGAAATTCTCGACCGCCTCGCGCTGGCGTTCATCGGTCAGCCGCCCGCGCAGCTGGACCTGACCGGATGCGGCCAGCGTCGCGGAAAATTCGGGCGCGGCGCTGCCGGCTTCGGGTTTGCGCGTCAGTTCGGCCTTCAGCGAAAAGACCTCGGGCAGGTTCGATTCCAGTTCCCCCACCACCTTGTCGAACACCGCCTGGCTGACGCTGTCGCCCGCGATCAGCGCGATGTCGGCATCCGAAAAGGTGACGGATCCTTCGCCCAGTTCCTTCATCGCGGCCAGCGCCATGCCCACCGCTTCGGCCCAGTCGGGCGAAGGTACGCCCATACCCACCGTGCAGCCCAGGTCGCCCGTGGCCCCGGCGGCGCGGGCCGCGGCCAGGATGCGGGTGCGCGCGCGGTCGGTATCGGCCGAACAGGCATCAAAGCGCGCGCCTTCGGCATCGATCAGGAAGCGCAGCGTGAAGGGCGTGATCACCGGGCGCGGCGCGGAAATGTCGCGCGTCAGCTTCAGCCCGCCGGTGTTGCGCCGCGCCAGGCTGGTTTCGATGCGCGCCTTTTCGGTGGCGGAATCGGTGATTGCGGTCACCGCGACCTCGCCCGCCGCGATCGAGATCTTGGACCGCGGCAGGCTGCGCAGCGTGGTCAGGCCAAAGTCATAGGCCTGTTGCCAGCCGTCCGGCACGGGGTAATCCGCGGTTTCCAGCATGTCGGTGACCTTGCCCTCTGCGGCAAGGGCGGTCAGGTCGCGCACCAGCGCCGCGCGGTCGGTTTCCGCCGGGACCAGCCCGATCAGCGAGATGCCATCGTCATTGCGCAGGATTTCCAGGCTGAAGGCGGGGGGGGCGATATCCCGGGCCTGGGCGACATCGGTGGCATCGACCACGCGCGTCGCCTCGACCACGGTTCCGGCCAGGGAAATCGCGCGGAACCGGGCGGCTTCGGATGGCGCGGTGCCCATCACGATCACCTGCAGCCCGTCAGCCTCGATCCGGGCCCAGCTGTGGCCGGCGGTTTCCAGCGCGACCCGCACGTCAGACCGTGACCGCTTTTCGATGATCGTGGCCGATCCGCCGGCGATGAAGGCCGACAGGATCAGCGCCGAAACGAAGGCGGCGCCGGTCATCAGTGTAGAGCGCAAGCGCATATCGGCAGAGCCTTTGGTTGTTGCCTCGCCTCCTCCTTAAGGGCAGGGGGGGCGGGGATCAATCAAACCAGTGCCGCTGCGGCAAGAAACAGCGCAACGATCAGCCCGGTGTCGCGATTGCTGCGGAACAGGCGCAGGCAGGTGGCGGGGGCGTCGATGTCCAGCTGGCGCAGCTGCCAGATCATGTGCCAGCCAAAGGCCCAGGGCGCGATCAGCGCCAGAACCAGGCTGTGCGGCGGGGTCTGGGGCAACAACGCCGCCAGCACTGCCCCCGTCATCAACGCGACCGATCCGATCAGAAAACCGTTCAGCCAGCGCCCCGTCTGGTCGGCAAACAGCCGCGCGGTGGACCGGATGCCGATCAGCGCGTCATCTTCCTTGTCCTGATGGGCATAGATCGTGTCGTAGAACAACGTCCAGACCAGCCCCGACAGATAGAGCAGCACCGGCGCCGCCGACAGGCTGCCCGCATGCGCGGCCCAGGCCAGCAGCGCCCCCCAGTTGAAGGCGATGCCCAGGAAGACCTGCGGCCACCAGGTGAACCGTTTGGCAAAGGGATAGATCCCCACGGGGATCAGCGCGACCAGCCCCAGCACGATTGCCGCGGGGGGGAAGGTCAACAGGATCAGCGCCGAAACCGCCACCTGCGCCGCCATCCAGATCAGCGCGCCGCGCACCGTGACCTGCCCCGACGGGATCGGGCGCGACCGGGTGCGCGCCACCCGCCCGTCGAAATCGCGGTCGGTAATGTCGTTCCAGGTGCAGCCCGCGCCACGCATCAGCACCGCGCCGATGCTGCAGCCAATGGCGATCCACAGATCGCCCCAGCGCGGGGCATCGGCGGCGGCGGCCAGCGCCAGCCCCCACCAGCACGGCAGCAACAACAGCCAGGTGCCGATGGGGCGGTCGGCGCGTGACAGCCGCAGATAGGGGCGCGTGGCCGCGGGGGCCCAGCGGTCGACCCAGTTGTCGGGCGGCGCATCCGCGACCGTTCCGCAGGCGCCGGGCTGATCGGCCCGGGCCGCATCGGTCGTCTCGGGCGTGTCGGTCCGCTCTGGCAATTCGGTCTTTTGGGTCATAGATTTCGCCTCATGGAACGCGCCAGGATCAGACTTCATGTAGAGCACCCTTTGGGTCCGGGGCAAGCCGTGCCCCTGACCGAGGCACAGGCGCATTACCTGTTCGGGGTGATGCGGCTGGGGGTTGGCGCGCGGGTCGCGCTGTTCAACGGGCGTGACGGCGAATGGACGGCCGAGGTGGCGCGCGCGGCCAGGCGCGGCGGCGATCTGGCCTGTGTGGAACAGGCCGCGCCACAGCTGGACCCGCCCGACCTGTGGCTGCTTTTCGCGCCGATCAAGAAAGCGCGCACAGATTTCATCGTGGAAAAGGCGGCGGAACTGGGGGCGGCGCGGATCATACCCGTGCAGACCGACTTCACCAATTCTGAACGTATTCGGCAGGACCGGCTGCAGGCCCATGCGGTCGAGGCCGCCGAACAATGCGGCGGCACCTTTGTCCCCGGGGTCAGCGATCTGGTGCCGCTGGCCAGGTTGCTGGCGGGTTGGGATGGGGCCCGCCGCATCCTGTGGGCCGATGAAAGCATGGCCGGCCCAGCCGAAACGCTTGCGGGTCTGGCCCCCGGCCCCTGGGCCATCCTGATCGGCCCCGAGGGCGGCTTTTCCGAACCCGAACGCGCCCGCCTGCGCGGCCTGCCTTTCGTGACCCCGGTCAGCCTGGGCCCGCGCATCCTGCGGGCCGATACGGCGGCCTGTGCGGCGCTGACGCTGTGGCAGGCCGCGCTGGGGGATTGGCGGTGATCCGTCCCGCGGCGCGCGCAACCCTGATGCGCTGGCGCGAGGCGGCGGCGGCGGCGGGCACCTTGGCCGGCGGGATCTGGCTGTTCACGCTGGGGGGCTGGCTGATGCAGGCGCTGGGGCTGATCGTCGCGGGGGTGGCGCTGGCCTGGACGGTGATCGCCCTGCGCCGATTGCGTTTCGCGCGCGACATCACCGCGCCGGGCCTGGTCGAGGTGGATGAAGGCCAGATCGGCTATTTCGGCGCGGCCCAGGGCCTTGGCGGCTGTGTCGCGCTGCGCGATCTGACCGAAATCCGCCTGCTTGTGCTGCGGGGCCAGCACTATTGGCGGCTGAAGCAGGCGGATGGCCAGGCGCTTTTGATTCCGGTCGCGGCGGCGGGGGCGGCGGCGCTGTATGATGCCTTTGCCACCCTGCCCGGGATCGACATGGCGCGCCTGTCGGCCGCGCTGGATCAGCGCATGGCCGCACAAAGCCTGTGGCAGCGGCCCGCCCATCTGCCCTTGACTTGACCGTCACAGCGCGCCACCTGTTGCCCCGGAACCGAAGTGCGCGAGGGACGGCCCATGTCAATTCCACAACAGGGCGGTGGCCCGATCGAGCGCCATGAGCAACTGGCCGAATATATCGCTTCGGGCGAAAAGCCGAAGGATCAGTGGCGCATTGGCACCGAGCATGAGAAATTCGGCTATTGCAAGGACACGCTGCAGCCGCTGCCCTATGACGGCCCGCGGTCAATCAGGGCGATGCTGGAAGGCATGCGCGACCGCTTTGGCTGGACCCCGGTGCTGGAGCAGGACAATATCATCGGCCTGACGCGCGATGGTGCCAATGTCAGCCTGGAGCCGGGCGGGCAGCTGGAACTGTCGGGCGCGCCGCTGGAAACCATCCACCAGACCTGCGACGAGGTGCATGAACACCTGCGTGAGGTGCAGGCCGTGGCCGATGACATCGGCGCGCGCTTCATCGGGCTGGGGGCGGCGCCGGAATGGTCGCAGGACCAGATGCCGATGATGCCCAAGGGCCGTTATCGGTTGATGACCGATTACATGGACAGCGTCGGCACGCTGGGCAAGCAGATGATGTATCGCACCTGCACGGTGCAGGTGAACCTGGATTTCGCGTCCGAAGCAGACATGGTGAAGAAGCTGCGCGTGGCGCTGGCGCTTCAGCCGGTGGCGACCGCGCTGTTTGCCAACTCGCCCTTCCTGGACGGCAAGCCCAACGGCATGAAAAGCTGGCGCAGCCATATCTGGCAGAACCTGGATGGCGCGCGCACCGGCATGCTGCCCTTCGTCTTTGAAGACGGCATGGGATATGAACGCTGGGTTGACTATGTGTTGGATGTGCCGATGTATTTCGTCTACCGCGACGGCAGATACATCAATGCGCTGGGCCAGTCGTTCCGTGATTTCCTGAAGGGCGAACTGCCCGCGTTGCCGGGCGAAAAGCCCACGCTGTCGGATTGGGCCGACCATATGACGACCGTGTTCCCCGAGGCGCGGGTGAAGAAATACATCGAGATGCGCGGCGCCGATGGTGGCCCCTGGCGGCGGCTGTGCGCGCTGCCGGCCTTTTGGGTCGGCCTGATCTATGATCAGGGCGCGCTGGATGCGGCCTGGGATCTGGTCAAGGGCTGGGATGCGCAAACCCGCGATGCGCTGCGTGTGGCGGCGGGGCGCGATGCGCTTCAGGGCGAGACGAACGGCATCCGCCTGCACGACCTGGCGCGCGAGGCGGTGGCGATCGCGCAGGCCGGGCTGAAGGCGCGCGCGCGCCCCGGTGCGGGCGGGTTGATCCCCGATGAGACGCATTTCCTGGATGCGCTTGCCGAAAGCGTGGCCAGCGGGCAGGTGCCGGCGGATGAGCTTTTGACGAAATATCATGGCGAATGGCAGGGCGATCTGAGCCGGATCTACGCCGAATACAGTTACTGAGCGGTGCGCCCGTGGCTGGTGCCGGGGGCTGCGCGCCCCCGGACCCCCGCGGAGTATTTTTCCAAGAAGAAGATCAGGCGGTCTTGCGACCGATACGCGGTTCGGTCCCTGCGGCCAGGCGGGCGATATTGGTGCGGTGGCGCCAGAAGACCATGACCGCCATCACCGCGCAGATCAGCATCACCTGCGGCCGGCCCAGGGCCCAGGCCAGCGGAACCGAGGCCGCCGCCGCGGCCAGTGCCGAAAGCGATGAAATCCGGCTGATCGCCGCTGTCACAAGCCAGGTCGCGCAGGCCGCAAGCCCAACGGGCCAGGCCAGTGCCAGGATGGTGCCCAGAAAGGTGGCCACGCCCTTGCCGCCCCGGAAACCCAGCCAGACCGGATAGAGATGGCCCAGAAAGGCCGCGCCGCCCGCGATCTGGGCTGCGGTGTCCTCGGCCATGAGTGCGCGGGCGATCAGCACCGCCACCGCGCCTTTGGCACCGTCCAGCACCAGTGTGGCGGCGGCTGCCGCCTTGTTGCCGGTGCGCAGCACATTGGTTGCCCCGATATTGCCCGATCCGATGGCGCGCAGATCGCCAAGGCCCAGCGTCCTGGTGATCACGATGCCGAAGGGGATGGATCCGAGCAGGTAGCCCAGCACCGCTACCAGCCCGAGGATCAGCGCCCCGCTATCCAAAACCGGCATGACTGCCCCCGTATTCTTGTTATTCGTTCGCGGTTATTCGCCCGCGCGGTAAACCTGCACCCCTGCGACGAATGTGGCAAGAACTTTGCCTTCCATCCGCTGCCCGTCGAAGGGGGTATTTTTCGATTTTGACTGCAGTTTGAACCGATCCAGCAGGAAGGGCGCGTCCGGATCGAACAGCACCAGATCGGCGGGGGCGCCTTCGGCCAGGCGGCCCTGGGGCAGGCCCAGCCGTTTGGCGGGGTTCAGCGCCATGGCCCGGAACAGCTGTGGCAGGGTCAGCGCGCCGGCGTGGTAAAGCCGCATCGCCGCGGGCAGGAAGGTTTCCAGCGCCACCGCGCCCGCGGCTGCCTCTTCATACGGCAGGCGCTTGGATTCTTCATCCGCGGGGGTGTGCAATGAACAGATCACGTCAATCAGGCCGCTGGCCACGGCATCGAGCACGGCAAGGCGGTCTTCCTCGGCGCGCAGTGGCGGGGTCAGCCTGAAGAAGGTGCGATAGTCGCCCACGTCGAATTCGTTCAGCGTCAGATGGTGGATCGAGACGCCTGCGGTCACGTCCAGCCCGTTCCTTTTGGCCCGTTCCAGCGCGGGCAGGGTGCGCGCGCAGGTGACCTGATCGGCGTGGTAGCGTGCGCCGGTCATCTCGACCAGGGCCATGTCGCGGTCGAAGCCCATCCGTTCGGCCATCGGGCTGACGCCGGGCAGTCCGCGCAGCGAGGCGAACTTGCCCGAGGTGACCGAAGCGCCCGCCGACAGGCCGGGGTCCTGCGGGTGGCCGATCACCAGCGCGCCCAGGCTGCGGGCGTAGGCCAGTGCGCGCGACAGCACCTTGGTATCGGCCACGACATGATCGCAATCGGTAAAGGCGACCGCGCCGGCATCCAGCAGAAAGCCGATCTCGGTCATTTCGCGGCCTTCGCGGCCCTTGGTCAACGCGGCCATGTGGCGGATGCGGACGGGGGCGGAACCGGCGGCGCGGCGGGTGACGAACTCCAGCACCTCGGGGGTGTCGATGGCGGGCGTGGTGTCGGGGCGCGCGATGATCGTGGTCACGCCCCCCGCCGCCGCCGCAAGGCCGGCCGAGCGGAAGGATTCGCGGTGCCGTTCACCGGGTTCACCGATCTTGACGCCGATGTCGACAATGCCGGGGGCCAGGCACTTGCCGTGGCATTCGATCACCTGCGCATCGGCTGGGGCGGACATTTCGCCGATGGCGGCGATCACGCCATTGTCGAGGATCACGTTGCCCAGGGTCTGGGTCTGCGCCTCGGGGTCGATCAGGCGGGCGTTTTCAAGAAAGATCGTCATGGGTCCCCCGTTGTCCTATCGCGCCACAAGCGCGCGCGCCGCCCTGGCCGCCTCGATCTGGCGCACGACGGCCTCGGCATCGGCCAGATGCTTGATCAGATGTTTGGCACCGCCGTTGGTGACGATCTGCACATCGCCGAACAGGCGGCGGACGGCGGCGATTTCCAGCAGCATCACCTGCCGTCCCTGCGGCCCGATCAGCCGCCGGTCGGTCAGCCGCCAGCGCCGGGCAAATGCCTCGGACCGGAAGTAGAGCCCGCGCAGGCCCAGCCCCAGCATTACCGCCAGCGCCGCCACCGGGATCTGGCCGGCCTTGCCCATCCAGGGCAGGATCGCCAGCAGCGCCGCCACCCCGATCGCGGCCATCGCGGCATGATCGGTCCAGTAGCGGCGACGGTCGGCCAGGAAAACGGCATTGACCGGTTCCCCGTCTTCCAGCGGGCGTTCCGCGGCGGGGCCGGGGCGATAGTCGTGAACGTCGTCGCGCCTGATTTCAGACATAGGTGCCCTCGGTCGCCTGACGGCCGCGATCGGCCCGCAGGTTCTGCGCCAGCAGATCCATGCAGGCCATCCGCACCGCCACGCCCATTTCCACCTGTTCCTGAATGACGGAACGGTTGATGTCATCGGCGATGGTGCCGTCGATTTCCACGCCCCGGTTCATCGGGCCGGGGTGCATCACGATGGCGTCGGGCCTGGCAAAGGCCAGCTTTTCGGCATCCAGCCCGTAGCGGTGGAAATATTCGCGTTCGGACGGGATGAAGCCGCCGTCCATCCGTTCCTTCTGCAGGCGCAGCATCATCACCACATCGGCGCCGTCCAGGCCCGCGGGCATGTCATCGAAGACCTCACAGCCGAATTCGGCCACGCCTGCGGGCATCAGCGTCGGCGGCCCGATCAGGCGCACGCGGTTTTCCATCTTGCCCAGCAGCAGCAGGTTCGACCGCGCCACCCGGCTGTGCGCGATGTCGCCGCAGATCGCCACCGTCAGGCGCTGAATCCGGCCCTTGGCGCGGCGGATGGTCAGCGCATCCAAAAGCGCCTGGGTCGGGTGTTCGTGCTTGCCGTCGCCCGCGTTCAGAACGGCGCAATTCACCTTTTCCGCCAGCAGGTTGACCGCGCCGGAATTGGGGTGCCGCACGACCAGCAGGTCGGGGTGCATCGCGTTCAGCGTCAGCGCGGTGTCGATCAGGGTCTCGCCCTTCTTCACCGAGGATTGCGCCACCGCCATGTTCATCACATCCGCGCCCAGCCGCTTGCCGGCCAGTTCAAAACTGGCCTGGGTGCGGGTGGAGTTTTCGAAGAACATGTTGATCTGGGTCATCCCGGCCAGCGCATCGGTGCGCTTCACCGTGCGGCGGTTGAGGTCGACGTAACGGTCGGCAAGGTCCAGAACGGTGCGGATATCCTCGGGGGTCAGGTGTTCGATCCCCAGAAGGTGCCTTGCGCGGAATGCCATCGCCGCCTCTCCTATCGTGGTTTGGCGCGCTTATCGCAAAAGGGGGGGCTGGCGTCCAGCACGAAGGCTTTACCTTCGCGGGCCCCGGCCCTAGCTTGGCGCGATGCAGATAGAGCCCGCCCCCGAGATGGACTACCTGGCCGCCCTGGCCGCGCTGGAATGGCAGCTGGAAATGGGCGCGGATGAGGCGATTCTGGATGCCCCCCTGAACCGGTATGATCTGCCCGACAGCGCACCGGCTGCCGCGGCCAGGCCCCAGACTGCGTCCAATCCGCAGGCCACCGCCGCCGCAATGCCCGTGGCGCCGGCCCAGGCGGCGCCCGACCCGGTGGCGCTGGCCCGCGCGGCGGCGGGGGCGGCGACCGATCTGCCCGCGCTGGCCCGTGCGATTGCCGATTTCGATCTGTGCGATCTGAAGAAGGGCGCGCGATCCATGGTCTTTGCCGATGGCAATCCGGCGGCGCGCGTCATGATCATCGGCGAGGCGCCGGGCCGCGAGGAAGACCTGGCCGGCAAGCCCTTTGTCGGTCCGGCCGGCCAGTTGCTGGACCGGATGTTCGCCGCCATCGGCCTGTCGCGTGGCGCCCCCGATCCGGGTGCGGCGTTCTACATCACCAATGTCCTGCCCTGGCGCCCGCCCGGCAACCGCACGCCGGACGCGGCGGAAATCGACATGATGCGCCCGTTCCTGGCGCGCCATGTGGAACTGGCCGATCCGGATTTTCTGGTGCTGATGGGCAATCCGGCCTGCCAGGCGGCGCTGGGCCGGACCGGCATCGTGAAGCTGCGCGGCCAGTGGGCCGAGGCCTTCGGGCGCCCCGCCTTGCCGATGACCCATCCGGCCTATCTGCTGCGCATGCCACTGGCCAAGCGCGACGCCTGGGCCGATCTGCTTGGCCTGCGGGCGCGGCTGGACGCGGTCTGACCGGGCCGTCAGTCGCCGCAGCCGGTGATTTCCAGCGCGCGGGCGGGGCTTAGAATGGTGATGCGCAGATCGGCGGGGTCCAGCGCGAAGGGGCGCGCCTCGGCCGGCACGAATTCGGCCATCGCCACCAGCACGGTGCCTTCGCGGCGCGACACCGAATCAGAGATCCAGACCGGCGTGCCCGCCAGCTCGAACAGCGCGATTTCTTCGACGCCCGGTGTGCCCCCGGTCTCGGGCAGGTCGATCGTGGCGGTCACCCGCATGCCATCGGCAATGGGTTCGACCGCGCAGCGCGCCGGACCCGAAAACGCCTGGGGCTGTTCGGTCAGCGCCGCCCGGATCGCCGGGTCGGGGACGCCGGGCCCCGCCAGATCGGCCTGCAGCGACACCGATACCGGCACGCAGACATCGTGGCAGATGCCGAAATCCACCCCGGCGGCCAGCGCGATCGGCTGGGCGGGGTCCGCGGGCGTGATTTCCAGCGGCAGGATCAGTTCGTCGTCATAGCCCACCGATCGCATCCCGTTCTGGTCAAATACTTCAGGCGTGGGCCAGTGCACGGTGACGCCGGCGACGTTCTGCGACCCGGCAAAATCGAACTGCGGCGGGATGCCCGCATCGCCCGGCGCGCGCCAGTAGGTCTTCCAGCCATCGTCCAGCGCGATGCGCAGGGCGACCATGCGTGCCCCCGTCGGTGTTTGCCAGCCGTCCAGCAGCTCGGCCCGCTCCATGCCCGGGGGCAGGGGGGCGTTGGTCTGCGCGGCCAGTGGCATGGCTTGCAGCATGCCAAGGAATGCGATGAGAAGGGTTCGGTCCATGACCTTCGGATAGCGCCCCGCGCGACGCGGGCAAAGTCACAAAAGCGCCAGCGCCGGGGATAGGGCGGCTTTGCCACAGCCCCGGGGCTTGCGCCGGGCGGCCCGGCGCGCGACATATGGGCAAAGGGGGGCGCTGAAGATGGACCTGACCGGAAAGCTGCTGATCGCGATGCCCGGCATGGGCGATCCGCGATTCGAACACGGCGTCGTCTTTATTTGCGCCCATGGGTCCGAGGGGGCGATGGGCCTGATCGTGAACAAGCCCCTGCCACGCCCCGGTTTCGCGGAATTGCTGGCACAGCTGGGCCTGCACCCCGAGGCGGGGGCGGCGGTCGACATGGCCGCGCCCGCGGTGCTGTTCGGCGGGCCGGTCGAAACCTCACGCGGGTTCGTGCTGCATTCACCCGACTGGTCCGGTCAGGCCGCGTCGATGGCGGTTACGCCGGATCTGTCGATGACCGCCACGCGCGACATCCTGGAGGCAATGGCCGAGGGCCGTGGCCCGGCGCAGGCGCTGTTGGCGCTGGGCTATGCCGGCTGGGGCCCGGGCCAGCTGGAACGGGAAATCCTGGACAATGGCTGGCTGACCACCGAGGGCGATGCCGCCCTGACGCTGGACCGGGACCATGCGACGAAATGGTCGCGCGCCCTGCGCAAGATCGGGGTTGATCCGCTGACGCTGTCGGCGGCGGCGGGGCGCGCCTGATCGGGATCAGGGCCGGGGCGCCGCGGCGCGGCGCAGCCGGTCGTTGATGGCGCGGCCAAGGCCGTGATCGGGCACCGGGGCCAGCGTGATCCGCGCCTTGCCCGTGGCCTTGGCGATGCGGTCGGCATTACGCAGCAGGGCAAACAGGTTGGCGGCCGCCTCGACCAGGTCGCCGGTGGCCGACAGGTTCAGATCCGCGCCCGCGCAATCGGGGCCAAAACCGATCCAGACGGCATCGGCGCTGGCCTGCGTCACGGCCAGCCGGACCATCGCGCCGGGGGCGTAATGCGATTCCAGCTGTCCCGGGGCCGAGGGCCGGGCCGCATCGCCGCCCGTGGCCAGCGGCTGGCCCAGCGCCTGTTCCAGCGTCTCGGCCGGCAGGCCGCCGGGCCGCAACAGGGTGGGCGGGTTCAGCGCCAGGATCGTCGATTCGACCCCCACGCCACAGGCCCCGCCATCGACCACCGCCGCGATCCGGCCGCCCAGCCCCTCGACCACATGGGCGGCGCGCGTCGGGCTGACCCGGCCCGAGGGGTTGGCCGAGGGGGCCGCCAACGGGCCACCAAAGGCGCGCAACAGCGCCTGCGCCACCGGATGCGCGGGCACGCGGATCGCCACCGTGTCCAGCCCCGCCGTCACCAGATCTGATATGCCCGCATCCGGCCGCAGCGGCAGCACCAGCGTCAGCGGCCCCGGCCAGAATGCCGATGCCAGCCGCAGGGCGCGGTCATCGAACCGCGCGATCGCCCGGGCCGCGGCCAGATCGGGCAGGTGCACGATCAGCGGGTTGAACCGGGGCCGGCCCTTCGCCTCAAAGATCCGCGCCACGGCCAGATCGGACCGCGCATCCCCGCCCAGGCCATAGACCGTCTCGGTCGGGAAGGCGACCAGCGCGCCCGTGCGCAGCAGGGCGGCGGCCCGGGCCAGACCGGCCGCGTCGGGACAAAGGGTTTCGGTTTCCGGAGCCATGGGATATTCGTGACGCAGCGTTGATGTTGAAGGCGCATGACCTTGCGGTAACCTGCAGCCTGACCGTTGTGCAGACATACGCGCCGCCCGCCCCCTTGCCAAGGCAGCGCGCAAAGGAGAGTGCCATGCCATTCCGTTCCCCCGTTGCCGAGCTTCGCTTTATCCTTGACCATGTCGTGCCGTTGGCCCCGGTCACGGCCACCGCGCGTTTTGCCGAAGCGACGCCCGAGATCGCCGAGGCGATCCTGACCGAGGCGGGCCGGCTGTGCGAAGAGGTGCTGGCGCCGCTGAACCGGGCGGGCGACATGGCGCCGGCGCGGCTGGAAAACGGGGTGCTGCGCAGCGCGCCCGGTTTTGCCGAGGGCTTTCGCGCCATTGCCGAAGGCGGCTGGGTGGCGCTGGCCGCCGATCCGGCGCATGGTGGCATGGGGTTGCCGCAAACGCTGAATGTCGCGGTGCATGACATGATGTCGGCGGCCTGCATGTCGCTGCAACTGAACCCGTTGCTGACGCAGGGCCAGATCGAGGCGCTGGAACATCACGCCAGCGATGAGATCAAGGCGCTGTACCTGCCCAGGCTGATTTCGGGCGAATGGTCGGGCACGATGAACCTGACCGAACCGCAGGCGGGGTCCGACGTGGGGGCGCTGCGCACCAGGGCGGAACCGAAGGGCGATGGCACCTATGCGATCACCGGGCAAAAGATCTTTATCACCTGGGGGGATTGCGATTTCGTGGGCAATGTCTGCCACCTGGTGCTGGCCCGCCTGCCCGACGGGGCGCCGGGCACCAGGGGGATCAGCCTGTTTCTGGTTCCCAAATACATCCCCGATGCGGCGGGCAATCCCGGTGTGGCCAATGACCTGCGCGTCGTCAGCCTGGAACACAAGATGGGCCTGCACGGATCGCCCACCTGCGTCATGAGCTTTGAGGGCGCGACCGGCTGGATGGTGGGCGGCCCGCACAAGGGCATGGCGGCGATGTTCACGATGATGAACAATGCCCGTCTGGGCGTGGGGGTGCAGGGCGTCGGCATTGCCGAGGCCGCCTGTCAGAAGGCCGCCGAATATGCCCGCGACCGCAACCAGATGGGTGCGATCATCGACCATGCCGATGTGCGCCGGATGCTGGCCACGATGAAGGCCGAGGTCTTTGCCGCCCGCGCCATATCCCTGGCCTGCGCGGTGGCGCTGGACATGGGCCGCGCCACCGCCGAGCCCGACTGGCAGGCGCGCGCGGCGCTGCTGACGCCGATCGCCAAGGCCTATGGCACCGATGTCGGCATGAACGTGGCCGAAACCTGTGTGCAGGTGCATGGCGGCATGGGCTATATTGAGGAAACCGGCGCCGCGCAGTTCTATCGCGATGTCCGCGTGGCTGCGATCTATGAAGGCACCAACGGCATTCAGGCGATGGATCTGGTCGGGCGCAAGATGATGGATGGCGGTGCCGCCGCCTGCCGCCTGCTGCAGGAAATCGAGGATGACGCCGCCGCCGCCCGCGACGTTCTGCCCGATCTGGCCGAAGATGTCTGGACGGCGGCCGAAACCCTGCGCGAGGCGACCGAATGGCTGGTGGCCCAAGGCGCGCAGGATCGCAATGCCGGCGCGGTGGCGTATCTGCGCGCCTTTGCCCGCGTGCTGGGCGGGCACTTCCATCTGAAGGCGGCGATTGCCGAAGGCGGTGGCGGGCCGCGCAGCGCGCTGGCCGGGGTCTATATCCGCCGCCTGCTGCCGCAATATGCCGCCGCCCTCGCCGAGGTGAAGGCGGGTGCGGCGGGGCTTTATGACCTGAGCGTGGAAGATCTGGTCGTATGACGGTTCAGGATCGCGGCCCCGTCCGGATGCCCTGGCCCGAACCGCCCGCGCCCGGCGGGGTGCAGCAGATCGCGCCGGGCGCGCTGTGGCTGCGCCTGCCGCTGCCGATGACGCTGGATCACGTCAATTGCTATGTCTTTGACGATGGCGACGGCTGGACCCTGATCGACCCGGGGATGGATACGCGCAAGACCCGTGCGCTGTGGCAGGATCTGCTGGATGGCCCCCTGGCGGGCAAGCCCGTGCGCCGGGTCATCGTGACCCATCACCATCCCGACCACGTCGGCATGGCCGGCTGGTTCCAGACCCGCGGCGCCGCGCTGTGGACCACGCGCACCGCCTGGCTGTTCGCGCGGATGCTGGTGCTGGACGAACAGCACCAGCCCGTGGCCGAAACGCTGGATTTCTGGCGCGCGGCCGGCATGGACCCGGCCCTTTACGACAAGCGCGCGGCCGAGCGTCCGTTCAACTTTGCCGATGTCGTCCACCCGATGCCGCTTGGCTTTCGCCGCATCGTCGAGGGCGAGGTTTTTGCGATGGGCGGGCGCGAATGGCGTGTGCACATGGGCGATGGCCATGCCCCCGAACATGCCACCTTCTGGAGCCTGTCGGACGATCTGGTGATCGGCGGCGATCAGTTGCTGCCGGGCATTTCGGCCAATCTGGGGGTCTATGCGACCGAGCCGCTGGCCGATCCGGTGGGCGAATGGCTGGCCAGCTGCGCCCGGTTCGCCCGGATCGCCGAACCGCGCCATCTGGTGCTGCCGGGGCACAAGCTGCCCTTCACCGGCCTGCCGCTGCGGCTGGGCCAGATGATCGACAATCACCTGGGTGCGCTGGACCGTCTGCGCCAGCATCTGGCGCAGGGGCCTTGTACGGCGGCGCAATGCTTTGCGCCGCTGTTCAGGCGCGCCATCGGCGAAGCGGAATATGGCCTTGCGTTGGTTGAGGCTGTGGCCCATCTGAACCACTTGCTGCACCGGGATGAGGTCACCCGTACCCGGCGCGCCGGGGATGATGCCTGGCTTTGGGGGCTGGCATGACCGATATTCGCACCACCGCCGAGGCGCATGAGGAAAGCGCCATCCCCTGTGCCGGGGTTGTCCACACCACCGCGGGCGCGCCCCCCACGCCCGAAACGATGCCCCTGCCACCCCAGATCGCGCGGGCCTCGGTCGAATCCAAAAGCCCCGCGCAATGGGCCTATGAACGGCTGCTGCTGTATATCCGCAACTTTGAAGACCAGCTGAAACCGGATCAAGAGGTGGCGCTGGGCCTGACCGGCGCCGAGGCCGGGGTGCTGCGCATCGAGGGGCTGGGCTATTTCGCGCCTGACATGCTGACTTTCTATGGCACCGATGACAACGGCGCGCGGACCCAGCTGATCCAGCATGTCAGCCAGCTGAACGTGATGCTTGTGGCGCTGCCCAAGGCGCCGGAACGCGAAGAACCCCGCCGTATCGGCTTTCATCTGGCCCGTGCGCTTCAGGATGCCGAGGGGGCGTGACACCGCCCGCCGGATCGGGTATCCGGAGCTGGGAGAATAGCGTAGGGAGAAGGCTATGGCCGACTACAAGCCGGGCGAAATGGACATCCGTGCCCAGGAAAAGACCTTTGCGGGTTTCACGAAATTCGTCACCTGGTCGGTGATCGTCCTGATCGGGGCGCTGGTGTTCCTGGCGCTGGCAAACGCCTGACCGGTGGTGGGCGGCGGTATGCGAAGAACGGCGCGGCGGGTTCGCGGATTTGTCCTGGCGCTGATGGTGCCAATCGCGCTGGCGGGCTGCGGCCTGGGGCCGGAATCCGTGTGGGCCAGCGATGAGGCGGTCGAAAAGGCGTCCTATTCCACCGGGCTGCCGCCCTCGGTCACGCTTTATACCGTGATCGGCACCCGCAGCGGCGAAGGCGGGCATTCTGCGCTGATGATCGACGGGCGCGAACGGGTCATGTTCGACCCCGCGGGCAGCTGGCGCCACCCCTGGATTCCGGAACGCAACGATGTCCACTATGGCATCACCGAGCGGATGCGGAAGTTCTATATCGACTACCACGCGCGCGAGACCTGGTTTGTCCGCGAACAGACCGTTCCCGTCAGCCTGGAGGTGGCCGAACTGTTGCGCGCCCGGGCCGAGGCAAATGGCGCGGTGGGCAAGATGCTGTGCGCCACATCCACGGCGTCGATCCTGCGCGGGGCGCCGGGGTTCGAATCGGTCCCGGGCACGTTCTCGCCGCTGCGGCTGTCGCGGGCTTTCGGGAATTTGCCGGGCGTGACCGGCAAGGATCATTACGATGGCGATCCGGCCAATAATTCCGGCGTGCTGATGATCCAGGCCAAGCAACCCGTCTACGCGCCGGACGAGGCGTTCAACTGAACAGGAACAGCCCCAGGTAAAGCGCCACCAGACCGGCCACGATCGCGGCCAGCGTGTTGCGCGTGGCCAGGCCCACCGCCACGGTCGCCCCCGCCGCCAGCATCCGTGCCGGATCGAAGACGCCCCCGGTGGCCTGCGGCCACAGAACCAGGGGCGCCACCAGACCCGGCAGCACCGCAACCGGCGTATAGCGCAGGTAGCGCAGCGCCCATTCCGGCAGGGGGCGGTTGCCGATCAGGCCAAGAAAGGAATAGCGCAGCAGGAAGGTGCCCGCGCCAAGCGCGGCGATGATCAGCCAGATCTCGGTTGTCGAATAGGTCATGCGTCCCCCGCTGCGCGGCGCCGCGCGGCCCAAAGTTCCACCTGTGCCCCCGTGGTCATGGCCGCAACCGCCGCCACCAGAAGCCCCAGCCCCGACGGCAGGAAGGCCAGGACCAGCGCCAGCGCGACCGATACCGTCGCCGCGGCGACATGGGCCAGCGTGCGCATCGCCGGGGCCAGCATCGCCAGGAAGGTGATCGGAATGGCGAAATCCAGGGCGAATTCGGGGGGGATGGCCTGACCCACCGCGGCACCGGCCCAGGTGGCCACAACCCAGGCCGGGCAGACATGCGAACAGGCCCCGGCATAATAGGCCAGCTTTTCCGCAACCGTCTGATCCGGGGCGCGGTCGTAATCCTGCGCGGCCAGCGTGTAGGACTGATCGATCATGCAATAGGCCACCAGTGCGCGTTTCCACACCGGCGCCGGGCCCAGATGCGGGGCAAGCGAGGCCGAATACATCGCCATGCGCAGGTTGACCGCAAGCGCGGTCACCACCACCAGAACGGTCGGGGCGTTTTCCCCGATCAGTTGCACCGCGGTGAATTGCGAGGCGCCGGCAAGGACCAGAACGGAAAAGCCCATGACCGCGGTGATGGGCAGCCCGGCCTCGGTCGCGGCCACGCCGAACAGCAGGCCGAAGGGAATGATGACCAGCAGGAACGGCAGCCCCTGACGGAAGCCGCGCCAGAAGGCGGATCGGTTTGCTGAGGGGGTTTGCATGACCTTGCCCGGGCTTGAATTCTGCGCCAGTGATACGGGATGCGCACGCGGATGCAAGTCATCGCGGCACGTCCCGGCGCGGCGGAGGAGGAGGGATGTCAATTCGGATCAGCCGCGGCATCGCGCCGGGCCAAAGGGCGCGGGCCGCGCAGCTTTATTGGGGCGCCTTTGGTGGCAAGCTTGGCCGGGTTCTGGGCCCCGAGCGCAAGGCCATGCGCTATGTCGAGCGGGTCCTGGCCCCCGATCACGCGCTGGCGGCGGTCGACCCCGCGGGCCGGGTGCTGGGGGTGATCGGGTTTCGCACCCGCGCGGGGGCTTTCGTCGGCGGGACAAGATCGGATCTGGTCGCCATTTATGGCCGGTTTGGTGCGGCCTGGCGGGCCACATGCCTGTCGCTGATCGCCGAGGAACTGCCCCAGGGTGTGCTGCTGGTCGATGGGCTGGCGGTGGATCAGGCGCGCCGCAGCGAGGGGATTGGCGCGGCGCTGGTGCGGGCGCTGTGCGCCGAGGCGGCGGCGCGCGGCTATGCCGAGGTGCGGCTGGATGTGGTGGACGAAAACATCCGCGCCCGCGCGCTGTATGACCGGCTGGGTTTCGTGGTGCTGCGGCGGTCGGATCGCTGGCTGACCCGGGTGATGTTCGATTTCCGGTCGGCGCTGGTCATGGCGAGAAGGCTGTAGCGGACGGGGGAGAGGCGGCGGCAGGGGATAGGGGGCGCTGCCCCCTTTTGGCCGTGCCGGCCAATTCACCCCCGGAGTATTTCGGCCAAGAAGAAGCCTAGTCGAAGGTTCCGGTGACACGGCCGAGCAGCATGAAGGCGCGCGCGGTGCGGGTGTCGGCCAGGTCGATCACATCCTGATCGGTGGCGTTCTTTTCGAATTCGGTGAAGGTCTTGTCGAACTGGCGCAGGAAGTGATGCGCCGCATCGCGGAAGATCGTGTCGCCGCGCATGCGCCCGGCGGTCAGCGCCAGGGACGAGCGGTCGCGCACGCCGCCAAGCGCCGCCACCTCGCGGCCGCGTTCGCCGCGGGCGAAGCGGCGCCAGAGTTCGGGGCGGGCGCGGTCTGGCTTGAGGTCATCCATGTAGATGCCGTCCTGCGCCAGAAGGTTCAGCACATCCTGTGCGGCGCGGATCAGCTTGGCCATGGTGCGGTCTTCCAGCGCGCGGCGGAGCGCGCGAAAGCCTTCCCGGTCATCGGGGCTGTCGGGGAAATTCAGCGCCAGGATGAAATCGGCCACTGATACCGGGGCGCGCAGATCCTCGGCCGGGGTGCCGAGGGCGAGCGCGGGCTGATCCTCGCCCGGGGGGGCGGGGCGTGGGGCGGCCAGCGCAGCCTTGCGGTCGGCGGAGGGTTGCGTGGCCTGGGCATCGCGGCGCGAGGTGAAGGTGACGATGGCGCTTTCGGCCTGGCGGGCGGCGGCGGCGATTTCATCAAGCTTGCGTTCGACCGTCTGCCCGCTGCGCACCGTTTGCTGGGACACCCAGGCGCTGCGCATCGCCTCGACCGCGCGCTTGAGATCCTGCGCCTCGGCGCGCATTTCGCGCGCGGTGCGCGCGGTGACGGCGGCCACCCAGATCATTGCCACGGGCAGAAAGATGCCCACCAGTGCCATGGTCAGCGACAATGCGTCAAAGCCGCTGCCGCTGTCGGGGATCAGCAGGAAGAACACAAGGACCAGCGCGAACCAGACCAGTGTCAGCGCCAGGGCGATGCGTTCCACGCCGCTGAGCCGCGACAGCGGCCGGGCGCGCGGGGTGATCGCCGGGTCCGCCGGGGGTTTGCTGGCCGGTTTCGCGACAGGCATGGTGCGCCCCCGTCAGATGAAGCGAACGGCGAGGATTTCGTAGCTTTTGTCGCCGCCGGGGGTTCGGACCTCGACGCTGTCGCCTTCTTCCTTGCCGATCAACGCGCGCGCCAGCGGAGATTTCATGTTCAGCAGGCCGCGTTCCAGATCGGCCTCGGCCTCACCGACGATCTGGTAGGTGCGCTTATCCTCGGTATCTTCGTCCACCAGGGTGACGGTGGCGCCGAATTTCACCGCCCCCGACAGGCGCGACGGGTCGATGACCTCGGCCCGGCCCAGGATGGATTCCAGTTCCTTGATCCGGCCTTCCACGAAGCTCTGCTTTTCGCGGGCGGCGTGATATTCGGCGTTTTCCGACAGGTCGCCATGTTCGCGCGCCTCGGCAATCGCCTTGATCACGGCGGGACGTTCCACCGTCTTGAGGGATTTCAGTTCCTCATCCAGCGCGTCATATCCTGCGCGCGTCATCGGTATCTTTTCCATGGAGGCCCTTGATCGCGGTGACTGGTGAAATTCAACGGATGCTTGTGTAAATCCGCCTTCCCCCCCCAAAGTCAAGGGCGGGGCGGATTTTCCTTGCCGGCGGTGGCGGGGTGATGCCTGCGTCCGGTCAAGGCATGTGTCGCAAGCCCCCCTTTTGGCGCAAGAAAATTGCGCAGCAGCGCGGCGTTTTAATTGCCTCATGCGCGCAGGTGGGCTAGTGAACCGTCCTGAGAGCGCGCATACCGCCAGCAGGAAGGACGAGGACATGGCCGAGATCGAACGCGAGTCGATGGAATATGATGTGGTGATCGTTGGGGCTGGCCCCGCGGGTCTTTCCGCTGCGATTCGGCTCAAGCAGATTGATGGTGATCTTTCGGTCGTCGTGCTGGAGAAGGGGTCCGAGGTTGGCGCGCATATCCTGTCGGGGGCGGTTCTGGACACGTCGGGTCTTGATGCGCTGATCCCCGACTGGAAGGACAAGGGCGCGCCCATCAAGACGGCGGTGACGCAGGATAATTTCTACATCCTGGGCGAGGCGGGGCAGATGCGGATCCCGAACTGGCCGATGCCGCCCCTGATGAACAACCACGGCAAATATATCGTGTCGATGGCGAATGTCTGCCGCTGGCTGGCCGAGCAGGCCGAGGCGCTGGGGGTCGAGGTGTTTCCCGGCATGGCGGCAAGCGCGCTGGTCTGGGCCGAGGACGGGACCGGCACCGGGCGGGTGGCGGGCGTCGTCGCGGGCGAGATGGGGCTTGAGGCCGACGGCACGCCCGGCCCGAACTACGAGCCGGGGATGGAGCTGCTTGGCAAATATGTGATGCTGGGCGAGGGGGTGCGGGGCAGCCTGTCCAAGCAGGTGATGGCGAAGTTCGACCTGTCGAAGGGACATTGCCCGCAGAAATTCGGCCTTGGCATGAAGGAGATCTGGGAGATCGACCCCGCCAAGCACCGGATCGGCACCGTCACCCATACGATGGGCTGGCCGCTGGGCGGTAATGCGGGCGGCGGGTCGTTCATCTATCACCTTGAAAACAATCAGGTCTATGTCGGCTTTGTGGTTCACCTGAACTATGAAAACCCGCACCTGTACCCCTATATGGAATTCCAGCGTTTCAAGCACCATCCGATGGTGGCTGACCTGCTGGCGGGTGGCAAGCGCGTGGCCTATGGCGCGCGCGCGATCTCGGAAGGGGGGTGGCAGTCGATCCCGAAAGTGTCCTTCCCCGGTGGCGTTCTGCTGGGCTGTTCGGCGGGTCTGGTGAACGTGCCGCGGATCAAGGGCAATCACAACGCCATGCTGTCGGGGATCGCGGCGGCCAACGCGGCGGCTGCGGCGATCGCGGCGGGGCGTGCGGGCGATGACCTGGTGGAATATGAGGCCGACCTGCGTTCTGGTCCGGTTGCCAGGGATCTGAAGCGCGTGCGCAACGTCAAGCCGCTGTGGTCCAGGATGGGCATGTGGGCCAGCCTGGCGCTGGGCGGGTTCGACATGTGGGTCGCCAACCTGACCGGCTGGAACCCGCTGGGTACGTTGCGCCACGGCAAGACCGACGCCGCCGCCACCGGCGAGGCGGCCAAGTTCAAGCCGATCGACTACCCCAAACCCGATGGCAAGCTGTCCTTTGACCGGCTGACCAACGTGGCGTTTTCCTTTACCAACCACGAGGAAAGCCAGCCCTGCCACCTGCGCCTGAAGGACGCGGCGATCCCGATCGCGGTGAACCTGCCCAAATACGCCGAACCCGCGCAACGCTATTGCCCCGCCGGGGTCTATGAGGTGCTTGAAGGCGAGGATGGCCCGCGGTTCCAGATCAACTTCCAGAACTGCGTGCACTGCAAGACCTGCGACATCAAGGACCCCAGCCAGAACATCAACTGGACCACGCCACAGGGCGGCGACGGACCGAATTATCCTAATATGTGATCCGGTCGCGCCGGGGGGCGTCACATCCGCGTGTAACGCGGCAGGCGGGGGGCGCGGCTCGCGTCCCCCGCATTGCCTTGGGACGGGCGCGCGGCTAGCTTTGGGCGGACTGACAGAAGGAACTGATCCGTGGTGTTTTCCCTCCGGCCCCTGCGTCCGCTGTATCTGTTGCTGGCTGCCATTGGCCTGCAGGCCCCTGTCCCCGCGCAGGCGGATGTGGCCGGGCCCTATCTGGCGGCCCGCATCGCCGGGGCGCAAAGCGATTATCGTAATGCGTCGGCCTATTACGCCCGTGCGTTGCTGGCCGATCCCACCAACCCGTTCCTGCAGGAAACGGCGCTGATTTCCTATCTGGGGCTGGGGGATGTCGACCGTGCGAAGGTGGTGGCCGAGACCATGGCCGGTGCCGGCAACGAAAGCCAGATCGCGGCGCTGACGCTGTTGGCGGCGGATGCCCAGGCGGGGGATTACGCGGGCGGCCTGGCGCGGCTTGACGCCGGCGCCGAGGCGGGCGTTCTGGTCACGGGGCTGTTCCGTGCCTGGGCGCTGGCCGGGCAGGGCGACATGTCGCAGGCGATGCGCGCCTTCGATACCGTGATTGCGGAATCCGGCCTTGGTGTCTTTGGCGCTTACCACAAGGCGCTCGCGCTGGCGATGGTTGGCGACTACGAAGGTGCCGATGCGATTTTCGCCGACAAGTCCGGCGCGCCCCTGCATGCAACCCGCCGGGGCCTGCTGGCGCATGTCCAGATCCTCAGCCAGCTGGAACGCCCGGCCGATGCGCTGGCGCTGATCGATCGGGCCCTTGGCCCCGATGTCGATCCCGAATTCGCGCAGGTGCGCGCCGCGCTGCAGGCTGGTGCGCCGCTGCCTTTCACGATCGTCCCCAGCGCCCGCGATGGCATCGCCGAGGTCTATCTGTCGGTCGCCAGCGCGCTGCAGGGCGATACGCCCGAAGTGTTCACCCTGCTGCATGCCCGGCTGGCGGAATACCTGCGCCCCGATCTGGTCGATGCGATCCTGCTTGGCGCCGCGATCCTGGAACAGCAGGAACAGCACGACCTTGCCACCGAAACCTATGCCCGCGTGCCGCAGGACCACCCCTCTTTCCCCGCCGCAGAAATCGGTCGCGCCGATGCGCTGGTTGCCGCTGACCGTCCCGATGCCGCGATCGAGGTGCTGCGGCAGCTGACCCGCACCCGCCCCGATCTGGCCGGTGGCTGGATCTCGCTTGGCGATACGCTGCGGCGTCAGGAAAGCTATCCCGACGCCGCCACCGCCTATGACAAAGCCATTGATCTGCTGGGGGATCCGCGCCCCGCGCATTGGTTTGTCTGGTATGCCCGCGCCATTGCCCATGAACGGTCGGGCGCATGGGACAAGGCCGAACCCGGCTTCCGCAAGGCGCTGGAACTGTCCCCCGATCAGCCGGCGGTGCTGAACTACCTTGGCTATTCCTATGTCGAGAAGAAGCAGAACCTGGATGAGGCGCTGTCCATGATCGAACGCGCTGTCGCGGCCCGCCCCGAGGACGGCTATATCATCGACAGCCTGGGCTGGGTCCTCTACCGCCTTGGCCGCTACGATGAGGCAGTGGTTCAGATGGAGCGCGCGGTGGAACTGATGGCGGTCGATCCGCTGGTCAACGACCATCTGGGCGACGTCTACTGGGCGGTGGGCCGCCAGCGCGAGGCGGAATTTCAGTGGAAACGCGCCATCAGCTTTGGCCCCGGTGAAGACCTTGACATGGACCGGGTGCGCCGCAAGCTGGAGGTGGGACTGGACCAGGTCCTGCGCGAAGAGGGGGCAGACCCCCTGAAACCGGCACTGTCCGCGAATGGAAACTGAACCGGCGCCGGCCAAGATCAACCTGACCCTGCATGTCACCGGCCGGCGGACCGATGGCTATCACCTGCTTGACAGTCTGGTGGTTTTCACCGACCTGGGCGACCGCATCACCGCCCGCCCTGCCGATGATCTGACGCTGGCGGTCACCGGCCCCTTCGCGCAGGGTATTCCGGTCGATGAAACCAACCTTGTTCTGCGCGCGGCGCGATATCTTGGCGTCAATGGCGCGGCGATCCGTCTGGACAAACACCTGCCGATGGCCTCGGGCATCGGGGGCGGGTCGTCGGATGCGGCGGCCGCCCTGCGGGCGCTGGCGCGGATGACGGGGCGCAGCCTGCCGCCGGCTGCCGAAACGGCCCGGCTGGGCGCCGATGTGCCCGTCTGCCTGACCCCGATCCCCCGCCGCATGGCCGGCCTGGGCGAGGTTCTGGCCGATGTGCCGCCCCTGCCGCCGATCTGGCTGGTGCTGGCAAACCCCGGCGTTCCGTTGTCGACCCCGGCGGTCTTTGCCGCGCTGACCTGTCGCAATGGCCCGCCGATGCCCGCGATGCTGCCGCGCTGTTCCACGGCGGCGGATCTGACCACCTTCCTTCGGATGCAGCGCAACGACCTGCAAACCCCGGCCTGCCAGCTGGCCCCTGTCATCGGTACGACCCTTGCCGCGCTGGGCGCGCAGCCCGGCTGCCTGATCGCGCGCATGTCCGGCTCGGGCGCCACCTGCTTCGGCATCTTCGCCGATCCGCAAACCGCCGCCACCGCCGCGCGCGCGCTGTCGGTCGCCCAGCCCGGCTGGTGGGTCCGCGATACCGCCGTGCTGTGATTTTCTTCTTGGCGGAAATACTCCACGGGGGTCCGGGGGTGTGAAACCCCCGGTGCGCGCTTACCGCACGCGGGCCACCACATAATCGGCCAGATCGTCCAGCATCTGCCGCAGCGGATGATCCGGCAGCACCGCCAATGCGGCGCGCGCCCGGTCGGTCCAGGCCACCGCTTCGGCCCGCGTTGCCTCCAGCGTGCCGTGCCTGCGCATCAGATCCAGCGCCCGGTCCAGATCGCCGTCGCGCTGGTCGCTCTTCTGGATCACGCGGATCCAGAAGGCGCGCTCTTCGGCATCGGCCAGGGCCACCGCCTTGATCACCGGCAGCGTCAGCTTGCGTTCGCGGAAATCGTCGCCTGTATTCTTGCCGATCACGTCGGTCGCGCCGCTGTAATCCAGCAGGTCATCGACCATCTGGAACGCGATCCCCAGCGCATCGCCATAATCGAACAGCGCGCGCACCTGATCCTCGGGCGCGCCGGCCAGCACGCCACCCACCTCGGTTGCCGCCGAAAACAGCGCCGCGGTCTTGCCCCGGATTACCTTCAGATAGACCGCCTCGGTCGTGGCCAGATCCTGTGCCGCAGTCAGTTGCAGCACCTCGCCCTCGGCAATCACCGCCGAGGCATTGGCCAGGATGCTCAGCACCCGCATGTTGTCCGCCTCGGTCATCAGCTGGAAGCTGCGGGCAAACAGGTAATCGCCCACCAGAACCGAGGATTTGTTGTCCCACAGCAGGTTTGCCGTGGGCCGCCCGCGCCGCTGGCGGCTTTCATCGACCACATCGTCATGCAGCAGCGTTGCGGTGTGGATGAATTCGACCGTGGCCGCCAGATGCACATGATAGGGCCCCGCATAGCCGCACAGCCGCGCCGCCGCCAGCGTCAGCATCGGGCGCAGCCGCTTGCCGCCCGCCTCGATCAGATGCGCGGTCACTTCGGGAATGCGCGGGGCGTGTTCGCTGGCCATCCGGTCGCGGATCAGGGCGTTCACCGCCCCCATATCCGCGGCCAGCGCCTGCGCCAGCCGGTCATGCGGTTTCACTGCCTTGTCATCCAGGCTCATCACGCTTCCCCATTCCCTTCGTCTCGACAGGCGCGACAGATGCCCGTAAGTCTCGACCCATGAAAGAGCTTTTGCGCAGCACGGACCCGGTGAAACTGGCCCTCGCCACCGCCCTTCTTGAGGGCGAGGGTATAGACGCCTTTCAGATCGACGTCCACATGAGCGTGCTGGAAGGCAGTCTTGGCATTTTGCCGCGCCGCCTGATGGTGCGCGATGCGGATCTGTTCCTGGCGCGCAGGGTTCTGGGCGACAATGGCATCGGGTCCGGCTGATGTTTGCCCCCCAAGACCTGACCCGGGACGGGTTTCTGGGCGGCCGCCTGCAGATCGCCCAGCCGCGCAGCGGGTATCGCGCCGCGATGGACCCGGTTCTGCTGGCCGCGGCCTGTCCGGCCACACCGGGCGACAGCGTGCTGGAACTGGGCTGTGGGGTCGGGGTGGCAAGCCTGTGCCTTGGGGCGCGGGTGGCGGGGCTGCGGCTGACGGGGCTTGAACTGCAACCCGCCTATGCCGATCTGGCACACGCCAATGCGGTGGCGAACGGGATCGCGCTGGATGTGATGGCCGGCGATCTGGCGCGGATGCCGGCCATCCTGCGCGCGCGCAGCTTTGATCATGTCATTGCCAACCCCCCTTATTTCGCCCCCGGCGGGGGTACCGCCGCCGCCGATCCGGGCCGTGAAACCGCCCAGCGTGAGGCGACGCCGCTGTCTCTATGGGTGCTGCAGGGGTTGAAGCGGCTGCGTCCGGGGGGCTGGCTGACCCTGATCCAGAATGCCGATCGCCTGCCCGAGGCGCTGACCGCGCTGGCGGCGGGTGCCGGCAGCATTGCTGTTCTGCCGATTGCCGCGCGGCAGGGGCGGGCGGCGGGGCGGGTTATCGTGCAGGGCCGCAAGGGCGGGCGCGGGCCGTTTCGTCTGCTGGCTCCATTGGTGATTCACGCCGCCCCCCGCCACGATGGCGACCGCGAGGATCTGACCCCCGCGGCCCGTGCGATTCTGCGTGAAGGCGCCGATTTGCCCATGCCCCGTTAACGCTTTCGCAGCTTTTCGCGCAGCAAACTGCAATCCTGTCGCAGGGATGCGACAATCCCGTGACAAGTGGGGAAACTTGTGGTGGGATCGGATAACATCAACAGAAGAGGAGACTGCCATGTCGCTGGGTTCGCATATCACCGAACTTCGCAAGAAGCATGAAGCGTTGTCTGAGGCGGTGGAACGCGCGCAGCGCACCCCGGGCTTCGATGACCTGCAGATCGCCGAGATGAAGAAGCAAAAGCTCCGTCTCAAGGAAGAAATCAGCCGACTGTCCGAGACTGCCTGACCCCCTGACCTGATCGACTTGCCCGCGCGGCCAATACCGCGCCCGCAGTGATCAATGCTGCTGCCAGGCCCAGTTTCAGGCTGGCAGCAGCCACCCCCGCCAGAACCAGCGCCAGTGTCGACAGCAGTGGCGCAGCATAGGACGCGGTTCCAAGAAGTTGGATGTCACCGCGTTTCACGCCGATGTCCCAGGTGTAGAAGGCAAGACCCACCGGCCCCAGCCCCAGCGCCAGCACCGCGCCCCAGCCCATCGCATCGGCGGGCCAGACCGTCTGTTCCAGGGCCATATGCGCCACGCCGGACAGGGCGGCGGTCGCCAGGCAATAGACCGCCACCGCCGCGGTCGGCACCGCACCCAGGCGCCGCGACATCAGTGAATACCCCGACCAGGTCAGTGCGCAAAGGAAGGCAAGCCCATAGCCGGGAAGCGATGCGACCGACGGCCCGATCCCGCCGCCGGTCACGATCAGTGCCGCCCCGGCAAAGGCGGTCAGCGCGCCCAGAACATGCTGGCCGGTCAGGCGCTCTCCCGGCAAAAGGCCGGAAAACACCACGATGAACAGCGGCCAGAGATAGGCGATCAGGCTTGCCTCGGCCGCGGGGGCCAGTCGCAGTGCCCAGAAATACAGCAGATGATAGCCGAACAGCGCCACAGTGCCGAAGGCATAGACGGCAATCGGGATCGGGCGCAGCACGGCAAACCCGCCTCCGCGGGCCGTCCAGACAAGGCCGATCATCCCGCCGATGGCGAAACAGATCGCGTTCAGTTGCAGCGGCGGCACGTCTGACGCGCCGACGGTGAACAGCGCCAGCAAGGCCCACATCAGGATGGCGCTAAAGCCGATGGCCGTGGCCCGGGTTCTGGTCATGACGATCCCCAAACAGGAAAGGCCCGCAACATGCGGGCCTTTCGAGGAATTTGGAAGGGGTCAGACGAAGAACTGACCGCCGTTTGCCGTGATCGTCGACCCGGTGATGAAACCGGCATCGTCCGAGGCCAGGAAGACCACGCAGCGGGCGATCTCCTCGGGTTCGCCCAGACGGCCGACCGGGATCTGCGCGATGATCGATTCGCGGACCTTTTCGGGAACCGCCATCACCATGTCGGTGCCGATATAGCCCGGGCAGATCGCGTTCACGGTGATGCCGGCGCGCGCGCCTTCTTGCGCAAGTGCCTTGGTGAAGCCCAGATCGCCCGCCTTCGCGGCGGAATAATTGGCCTGGCCGAACTGACCCTTTTGCCCGTTGATCGAGGAAATCGTGATCACGCGGCCGAACTTGCGATCGCGCATGCCCGGCCAGATCGGATGGGTCATGTTGAAGACGCCCGACAGGTTGGTGTCCATGACTTCTTGCCACTGCTGGCGGCTCATCTTGTGGAAGGGCGCATCGCGGGTGATGCCCGCATTATTCACCAGCACGTCAATGGGGCCCAGATCGGCCTCGACCCTGGCGATACCGGCGGCGCAGGCGTCATAATCGGCGACCGACCACTTGTAGGTGGGAATGCCGGTTTCTGCGGTGAATTTCGCGGCGGCTTCGTCATTGCCGGCATAGTTCGCCGCGACCTTGTAGCCCGCGGTCTTGAGTGCGACCGAAATCGCCGCGCCGATGCCGCGCGACCCGCCGGTGACAAGTGCTGTTCTGGACATGATTCCCCCTCAAATCAGATTCATTTGAAATCCTGTTACAGAATTAGTGATGTGTGCGCAATAATATTGCGCACACGATTTCGCAGTTGCAGCGAAACTCTGCAAATCAGGCCCGTTCCAGACACATGGCAACACCCATGCCGCCGCCGATGCACAGCGTGGCAAGGCCCTTTTGCGCGCCCGAACGCTGCATTTCGAACACCAGCGTGTTCAGGATGCGGCAGCCCGAGGCACCGATCGGGTGGCCGATCGCGATGGCACCGCCGTTCACGTTCACCTTGGACAGATCCCAGCCCATATCCTTGTTCACCGCGCAGGCCTGCGCGGCGAAGGCTTCGTTCGCCTCGATCAGGTCCAGATCGGCGGCCGACCATCCGGCCTTTTCCAGCGCCTTGCGGCTGGCCGGAATCGGGCCGCAGCCCATGATCGAGGGGTCAAGCCCCGCGGTGGCGTAGGATGCGATACGCGCCAGCGGCGTCAGCCCGCGGCGGACGGCCTCTTCCTCGCTCATCAGAAGGACGGCGGCGGCGCCGTCATTGATGCCCGAGGCATTGCCCGCCGTGACCGAGCCGTCCCTGGTGAAGGCCGGCTTCAGTTTCTGCATCGATTCAATCGTGGCGCCGTGGCGGATATATTCGTCGTTGTCCACGATGATGTCGCCCTTGCGGGTCTTGACGGTGAAGGGGGCGATTTCATCCTTGAACTTGCCGGCCTTTTGCGCCGCCTCGGCCTTCAGCTGGCTGGCAAGGGCGAATTCGTCCTGCATCTCGCGCGAGATTTGCCATTGCTGCGCCACGTTTTCGGCGGTTTGACCCATGTGATAGCCGTTGAACGCATCCCACAGGCCATCCTTGATCATCGAGTCGATGAACTTCATATCCCCCATCTTTTGCCCCGCGCGCAGATGTGCGACATGGGGGGACAGGGACATGTTTTCCTGCCCGCCCGCGATGACGATGGCGGCATCGCCCAGTTGGATGTGCTGCGCGGCCAGCGCGACCGAGCGCAGGCCCGATCCGCAGACCTGGTTGATCGACCAGGCGGCGGCTTCGATCGGCAAGCCCGCGTTGATATGCGCCTGACGGGCCGGGTTCTGGCCCTGGCCTGCGGTCAGCACCTGGCCCAGGATGGTTTCGGACACTTCGGCCTTTTCAATCCCGGCGCGGGCAACGACCGCCTCGATCACCGCGGCGCCAAGGTCATGGGCGGGGGTGTTGGCGAAAGCACCGTTGAAACTGCCGACAGCGGTTCGTGCTGCCGAGACGATGACGACATTGGTCATGGATATACTCCCTCGGACTCAAGGATAGGGCGACGTGCCCCGTGCCGCTGCGCAGCATGAACCAAGGGCGGCCAAGGTCAAGTGCATTTGCGGGCCAGCGACCGATGGACGCGCGGCATCGGGGAAGGACGCAGGCGTCAGGCACGCATCGCATTCGGCGGGGTTTTCCAGGGGGGCAGGATTGTCGGCGCCCCAAAGTAGAACCCCTGCATGCAGTCGACCCCCAGATCCATCAGATAGGCGGCATCTTCGCCATTCTCGACCGCTTCGGCGACGGTCAGCATGTCGAAATGCCGCGCGATGGACAGCAGGGCACCGGCCAGAACCTGATTGTCGGCGTTTTCAGCGATGCCGCGAATGAACTGGCCGTCGATCTTGATCATGTCGAAATAGAATTCGCGCAGATACCGGAATGAGGTGTAGCCCGCGCCGAAATCATCCAGCGCAAAGCTGACGCCGCGGGCCTGCAGATCCTGCATGAAGACGCCGACCAGATCGGGCATCAGCATGGCAGAGCTTTCGGTAATTTCCAGAATCAGCCGTTCAGCGGCGGTTTCATCCACCGCAAGGCCACGGTTGAGGGTCTTCATCCAGTCGGGATAGCCGATCGAGCGCGCCGACATGTTGATCGACAGCCGCAGCCCCGGGTCTTCGGACAGCGAGATCAGCCCCATTTCCAGCGCAAGGCAGTCGATCTGGCGCCCAAGTTCGGTGGTTTCGACGGTGTTGATGAACTGACGTGCGGGAATCACCCGCCCGGTTTCGTCGAGGATTCGGATCAGTCCTTCGTAGAAGGCGGCCCGGTCGGGGCGCGCGCTTTGCACGATCGGCTGGAAGGCCAGAACGACATCGCGCCGGCTGACGGCGCGGCGGACCATGGCCATTGTTTCGCGGTCGCGCTGGGCAACCGCGTAATCCAGGGGGCTGGCCAGGTCCGCCCGAAGCGGTTCGCCTGCGGTTCTGTCGCCCGTCGGGGATTCGGGGTATGGCATCGGCACGCTCCTTCCTGGTCGGGGGCAGATTGCCCCGAACCCGCTAAGAAGCGGTAAAACTCGGGCTTTGTTTCAAATGCGTCGCACAATTCCTCAGGGGGCCATCAGTGCCGCGATCACGGCCTTGGCCTCGGGTGCATCCCAGGCGGCTTCGCCGATCAGGCGGGCGACCTCGCGTCCCTCGGTGTCCAGAATCACGCTGACGGGCAGGCCCACCACCCCCATCGCGCGGGCAAGTGCCTGACGTTCATCGCGAAATTTCGGCAACCGCGTTACGCCGGCTTCATCGAAGAACTTGTCGATCGCGGCGGGGGCGTTGCGGCCCGTGGCGACGGTGACCACTGCGAAACCATCGCCGCCCAGATCGGCCTGCAGGCGGTCAAGCGCGGGCATTTCCGCCCGGCATGGCGCGCACCAGGTCGCCCAGAAATTCACCAGCACCACCTTGCCGCGCCAGTCGGCCAGCGTTTTCGTGGCGCCATCGACATCCTGAAAGGCCACCTCGGGGGCGGGGGCAGGCGGCGCTGTCAGCACCAGCTTGCGCATGTCACCCTGTTTCAGGGGCTCCAGATCGGTGGCGGCCGCAGCGTTTGCACCAAGCGCAAGGGCCGTATAAAGGACGAGGAACCGCAGCATATTGCCTCCGACGAAGGGCCTGACCATGACCGATACCGCCAAGGAACCCCAAGCCTCCAACGCGATGTGGGGCGGGCGCTTCACCGCCGGGCCCGACGCGATCATGGAGGCGATCAATGCCTCGATCGGGTTTGACCAGCGGCTTTACGCGCAGGATATCCGCGGCAGCCGGGCCCATGCGGCGATGTTGGCCGCCCAGGGCATCATCGGTGATAGCGATGCAAAGGCGATCCGGGAAGGGCTGCTCACGGTCTTGTCAGAGATCGAGGCCGGCAATTTCCCTTTCCGCACCGCGCTGGAAGACATCCACATGAACGTCGAGGCGCGGTTGAAGGAAATCATCGGCGAACCCGCGGGCCGGCTGCACACCGCGCGGTCGCGCAATGACCAGGTGGCGACCGACTTCCGGCTTTGGGTGCGCGATCAGGCCGATGCGGCGATCACCGGGCTGGACGCGCTGATCCGCGCCTGTCTGGGCCAGGCCGAGGCGGGGGCAGATTGGGTGATGCCGGGCTTTACCCACCTGCAGACCGCGCAGCCGGTGACATGGGGGCATCACATGATGGCCTATGTGGAAATGTTCGCCCGCGACAAGTCGCGCTTTGTCGATGCGCGCCGCCGGATGAACGAATGCCCGCTGGGCGCGGCGGCACTGGCCGGCACCGGGTTTGCGATCGACCGGCACGCGACGGCGGCGGCGCTGGGCTTTGACCGGCCGATGGCCAACAGCCTTGATGCGGTGTCGGATCGTGATTTCGCACTGGAATTCCTGTCCGCCGCGTCAATCTGCGCGGTGCATCTGTCGCGGCTGGCCGAAGAGCTGGTGATCTGGTCCTCGGCCCAGTTCCGGTTTGTGGCGATGTCGGACAAATGGTCCACCGGCTCATCGATCATGCCGCAAAAGCGCAACCCCGACGCGGCCGAACTGATCCGCGCCAAGATCGGCCGCATCCTGGGGTCGACCGTCGCGCTGTTCACGGTGATGAAGGGCCTGCCGCTGGCCTATTCCAAGGACATGCAGGAAGACAAGGAACAGGTCTTTGACGCCGCCGACAACCTGATGCTGTCGCTGGCCGCGATGGAGGGCATGCTGCGCGACCTGACGGTGAACCGCGACAAGCTGCAGGCGGCGGCCTCCAGCGGGTTTTCCACCGCGACCGATCTGGCCGACTGGCTGGTGCGCGAGGCGGGCCTGCCCTTCCGCGATGCCCATCACGTTACGGGTTCGCTGGTGGCGATGGCCGAGGCCAAGGGCTGTGACCTGCCCGATCTGTCGCTGGCCGACATGCAGTCGGTTCATCCGGCGATCGACGACAGCATCTTTGCGGTGCTGGGGGTGCATAATTCCGTTGCCTCGCGCCAGTCCTATGGCGGCACCGCGCCCGACCAGGTGCGCGCCCAGATCGCCCGCTGGAAGGAGGCGCTGGCATGACCCGGCTTGTGCTTTTGGCCGGGGTGCTGGCGCTGGCAGCCTGTGGCGTCGACGGTCCGCCCCAGCACCCCGAGGGCACCGGGCCCGGCATTCGGATCGAGGGGACGGCGGTCTTCGGCATTACCCGCGGCTGACCTTTCGCCAAGGCCTTTCGCGCGCTACAACCCGCGCATCTGAACCGGAGTTTCCGTGGCTCGTCTGTCGCCCCTTCGCCTGACCTATCTTGGCCTTGCGCTGATCGGCGCGGTGCTGCCGATGCGGTATTTTCTGGAGTATCTGGCCGCAAGCGGCTGGTCGCTGACCGCGCTGCGCGATGCCTGGTTCGTGAACCCCGCGACCGAGGGGCTGACCTGGGATCTGACCATCGCCGCCGCCGCGCTGACCGTCTGGATCATCGCCGAGGTGCGGGTTCGCCGCAACTGGGCCGCGCTGGTGGCGATCCCGGCAACCTTCTGTATCGGCGTCGGCTGCGGGCTGCCGCTTTATCTGTATCTTCGAACCTGCAAGGTGGGCTGATGGACCATTTTCTTTACAAGGACGGCGTTCTGCATGCCGAAGACGTCGCAATCCCCGAAATCGCGGCCGCCGTGGGCACACCCTTCTATGTCTATTCCACCGCGACACTGACGCGTCATTACCGGCTGTTCGAGGAAGCCCTGGCCGGGATGGATCATCTGGTCTGCTTTTCGGTGAAGTCGAACGGCAATATCGCGGTGCTGCGGACGCTGGGTCAGTTGGGCGCGGGGATGGATGTGGTCTCGGGCGGGGAATACCTGCGCGCCCGGGCCGCCGGTGTGCCGGGCGACCGGATCGTGTTTTCCGGCGTGGGCAAGACGCCCGCCGAAATCCGGCAGGCGCTGGAGGGGGGCATCCGCCAGTTCAACGTCGAATCCGAACCCGAGCTGCTGGCGATTTCCGCCATCGCGACCGAATTGGGGGTGCAGGCGCCCATCGCGATCCGCGTGAACCCCGATGTGGACGCCAGAACGCATGAGAAAATTGCCACCGGAAAATCGGAAAACAAGTTTGGCATCCCGATTGCCAGGGCCCGCGCCGTCTATGCCGAGGCCGCCGGCCTGCCGGGCATCAAGATCGTGGGCGTCGATCTGCATATCGGCAGCCAGCTGACCGATCTTGCCCCCTTTGAGGCCGCCTTCCTGAAGGTGCGCGAACTGACGCTTGCGCTGCGCGCCGATGGCCATGACATCATCCGCCTGGATCTGGGCGGGGGACTGGGCATTCCCTACACCCGGTCGAACGAAGCGCCGCCCCTGCCGCTGGAATATGGCGAGGTGGTCCGCCGCACCGTTGGCGATCTGGGCTGCGAGATCGAGATCGAGCCGGGCCGGCTGATTTCGGGCAATGCGGGGCTGCTGGTGTCCTCGCTGATCTATCTGAAGGAAGGCGAGGGGCGCGATTTTCTGATCCTGGATGCCGCGATGAACGATCTGGTACGTCCGTCCATGTATGGCGCGCATCATGACATCGTGCCGGTCACCGAACCCGTGCCGGGCACCGAACAGCGGCCCTATGACATCGTGGGCCCGGTCTGCGAAACCGGCGATACCTTTGCCAAGGGCCGCGCCATGCCCCGGCTGGCGCCCGGCGATCTGGTGGCGTTCCGGTCCGCCGGGGCCTATGGGGCGGTGATGGCGTCCGAATACAACACCCGGCCGCTGGTGCCCGAGGTGCTGGTGAACGGGGATCAATTCGCCGTCATCCGCGCAAGGCCAGGCTTTGATGAAATCCTCGGGCGCGATACCATACCCGAATGGCTTTGACGGGGAATCCGCCCCGATAGCCCGCAGGGAGACATGGCACCACGCAGCCCCCGCCACCCCGACCCGACGGCCGAGGCGTTGAAACACCTGGCTTGGCCGATCGCGCTGACGCGGGCCGGCATGGTGCTGGAACGTGGTCTGCGCGCCTTCTGGTCCGCGCTGTCGGTGCTGGCGCTGGCGTTGGCGGCGCTGGCCTTTGGCGCGCAGGATATGGCGGGCGCCCGCCCGGTTCAGGCTGCGGGTGCGGTGCTGGCGCTGGGGGTTCTGGCAAGCCTGGGCTGGGGCCTTTGGCGGTTCCGCTGGCCTGCCCGGGCCGAGGCGGTGGCGCGGCTGGATGAAACCCTGCCAGGCCGCCCCATCGCGGCGCTGACCGACCGGATGGCGCTGGGCGGTGCCGATCCGGCCGCACGCGCGCTCTGGGCGGCGCATCAGGCGCGCATGGCGGCCCGCGCCGCCGCCGCCCGCCCGGTGCCGCCCGCCCCCGACCTGGCCCGCCGCGATCCCTTCGCCCTGCGGCTTAGTGCGCTGGGCGCGCTGGTGGTGGCGCTGATCTTCGGCGCACCCGCGCGGCTGGCCGATATCGGCGCCCTGGTCACCGGCCTTCCCGGCCCGGCCGAGGCCGCGATGGGCGCCGCCTGGGAAGGCTGGGCCGAGCCGCCGCGCTATACCGGCAAGCCGGGGCTATACCTGAACGCGATCACCGCCGACACGCTGGCGCTGCCCGAAGGCACGCGGCTGTCGTTCCGGTTCTATGGCTCGCCTGATGCGATCGGCTTCAGCGAAACGGTTTCAAACCCCGCTGCGCTGCCGCAGCAGGGGCAGGCCGATCCCGGCCGGCGCGACCTGGAGGCGGTGCGATCGGGGCTGATCGTGATTACCGGCCCGGGTACTGGCCCGGACGGGCGCGAATTCCAGATCACCATCCTGCCCGATGCTGCCCCCGCGGTCGAGGTGACGGCGCTGGCGACCCGGCGCGCCGATGGCCGTCTGCAACAGCCCTTTCGCGCGACCGATGATTACGGCGTGACCGGCGGGCAGGCGCGCATCACGCTGGATCTGGCCGCCGTTTCGCGCCGCTATGGCCTGGCCCTGCCGCCCGAACCGCGCGAGGACCTGATCCTTGACCTGCCCCTGCCGATCACCGGCAGCCGCGCCGATTTCACCGAAGCACTGGTCGAGGATGCTGCCCGCCACCCCTGGGCCAACCTGCCCGTCAAGCTGACGCTGGAGGTTGAAGACGGCCGCGCGCAGACCGGGCAAAGCGCGGAACAGGCGATGGAATTGCCGGGCCGGCGCTTTTTTGACCCGCTGGCCGCGGCACTGATCGAGGCGCGGCGCGATCTGTTGTGGTCGCGCGACAATGGCCCGCGCGTGGAACAGTGGCTGCGCGCGGTGGCACACCGCCCCGAGGGCTTTATTCGCCGCGATGACGCCGGGCTGATGCTGCAGGTGGCGATCCGGCGGCTGGATGCGGCGCTGGATCAGGGCCCGTTGGATGTTTCCACCCGCGACGAACTGGCCGAGGCGCTGTGGCAATTGGCCGAACTGCTGGAAGATGGCGGGCTGGCCGATGCGCTTGAGGCGATGCGCCAGGCGCAGGAACGCCTGTCCGAGGCGATCCGCAATGGTGCCTCGCCCGATGAAATCGCCAAGCTGATGCAGGAACTGAAAGAGGCGACCGACAATTACCTGCGCATGCTGGCGGAACAGGCCCCGCAGGAAGATGGCCCGCAATTCGGTCGCCAGCCCGAAAGCCAGCAGATCACCGGCGACCAGATCCAGCAGATGATGGATGAAATCCAGCGCCTGATGGAAGAAGGCCGCATGGCCGAGGCGCAGGAGCTGCTGGATCAGCTGTCGCGGATGCTGGAAAATCTGCAGGTCCGGCAGGGCCAGGGCGGCGAAGGCGATATGCCCGGCGGGCAGGCGATGCGCGATCTGGGCGAGACGCTGCGCGAACAGCAGCAACTGTCCGATGATGCCTTCCGCGGGATGCAGGACGGTCAGTCTGGCCAGCCGCAACGCGGGCAGGGTCAGACCCCCGATGATCCCCCGCAGCAGGATGGCCGATCCCCGGACGGGCAGACGGGGGACGGGCAGACGGGGGACGGGCAGACGGGCGAACAGGGCCAGCCGGGTCAGGATGGGGGCGACGGCGCGGGCGATCAGGGCCGGGCGCTGGCCGAACGCCAGCGTGCGCTGCGGCAGGAACTGGGCCGCCAGCAAGGACTTTTGCCCCGTCTTGGCAATGAGGCGGGCGAGACCGCGCGCCAGCGCCTGAATGATGCGGGCCGTGCGATGGAACAGGCCGAAGAGGCGCTGCGGCGCGGTGACAACGGCACCGCCATCGACCGGCAGGCCGATGCGATCGAGGCGCTGCGCGAGGGGATGCGGTCCCTGGGCGAGGCGCTGGCCCAGGAAGAGGGGCGCCAGCAGGGCGAACAGCGACTGGGCCAGGCGGGATCCGGGCAGGGCCGCGAACCGCCGCGCGACCCGCTGGGCCGGACGCCGGGCGAAGGCGGGCGCATTGGTACCGACGATCCGATGCTGGGTGGCGAAGATGTCTATCGCCGGGCGCGCGACCTGCTGGATGAAATCCGGCGCCGTTCCGGCGAAAGGCTGCGCCCGGATGACGAACTGGATTACCTGCGCCGTCTGCTGGATCGGTTCTGAACGGGGGCGATGGCCTGTCAGGCGCCGGTGCGGTCCTGCAGGGCCTTGGTCATGTCGCGCAGATGCTGGTCCAGCCAGACGCGCCCGCGATCCACCAGGGTGACATAGCCGTCCAGCGCGGGCACCAGTGCGGGCACCGCACCGCCGATCCGGGGCGCAAAGGCATAGACCCACAGGGCCGCGACCGCGATCAGCACCGCCGTGAAGAACCCCAGCCGGAAACCGGACCGCTGCCGCGCGATCATCTGCGGCGCGTCGATCGCCGCGGGTTCCCCCACCCGGTCCGAGGTCGCCCGCAGCGATGAGCTGATTTCCTCGACATCGGGCAAAAGTTCGCGCCGGGGGGCGACGGGGGCGGGGTTTTCGCTAACCTCGTCCTCGGGGACTTCGGTGGCGCCCATCAGCTGCGCCACGCGGTCGCCTTCGGGCGCGGGGGTATCGCCGCGCTGATCGCGCCGACGCGCCATGGCGCGGACAATGGCATCGCCTGCGGGGTCGCGGTCGGCAGGGGCGGCGGCGTGGACGGGGGCGTCTTCCAGGCCCAGATCGGGCTGCATTTCCAGCGCCGCGCCTTCGGCGCGCCGCGCCTCGGCCTCGCGCGCGGCCTCTTCGCGCAGGATTGCCAGCAGGTTGGAATCCAGCGCCCGGCGCGGTGTTGCCCCCGGGGCGGGGGCGGGGCTCAGGTCCGTCCCTTCTTCATCAGTTTCGGTCGCGTCGCTATCGCCTGCGCCGTCATCGGCGGGGGTCTGCGCCTGCGGGGCGGCGGGGTCTTGGGGGCGCAGGCTGGCGGCCACGGCGGCGGAAATCGCGTCTTCGTCTTGCGGCGTTGCCTGCGGGGCCGGCGTGGCGGCGCTGGCCTTGCCGGTCTGAAACCAGGTGTGCCCGCAGTTCGAACACTGCACATCGCGCCCGCCGTCGGGGATGACGCTGTCATCCACTTCGTACTGCGCCTGGCAGTTCGGACATGTCAGCCGCATCGCGCCCCCACCCTGCTCGGATCGTTCTTGCTCTTCTGGCAATCTGCCTGCGCATGTTGTAGCAAGCGCCGAGGCGTTATCCAAGCATTTGCGTGCCGGCGTTGCCGGGGCGATGCGGGATCTGAACAGGGATTGGGCGGTGATCGAGCTGCAGAATGTCGCGATGAGCTATGGCGGCGGGGATCTGTTTTCCGGGGTCTCGCTGAAACTTGCGCCGGGTTCGTTCCATTTCCTGACCGGGCCGTCGGGCGCGGGCAAGACCACGCTGCTCAAGCTGTGCTATGCCGAACTGATGCCCTCGGCGGGGCATGTGTCCTTCATGGGGCGCGATGGGCGCACGATGGGGCGCGATGATATCGCCGCGCTGCGCGGGCGGATCGGTGTGGTGCATCAGGATTGCCAGTTCCTGGACCACCTTTCGGTCGCGGAAAACGTGGCCCTGCCGCTGACCGTGGCGCGCCGCCCGCTGGATGCGCGCGAGTTGATGGAGCTTTTGGGCTGGGTCGGGCTGAAGGCGCAGGCCGATGCGCTGCCGCCGCAGTTGTCGGGCGGCGAACGCCAGCGCGCGGCGCTGGCGCGGGCGGTGATCATGGCGCCCGATGTGCTGTTGGCGGATGAGCCGACCGGCAACCTGGATTGGGACATGTCGCTGCGGCTTTTGACGCTGCTGGTCGAGTTGAACCGGATGGGCAAGGCCGTGCTGATCGCGACGCATGACCTGAACCTGATCCGGGCCGCGAAACAGCAGGTGTCCGCGCGGGTGTTGCGGATCGCAAACCGGCGCCTGCAACTGGCGGGGGCGGATCTGTGATGCGGGCGGTTCTGGCCTTGATCCGGGCCGAGGGGCGCGGTGTCGACCGGGTGGTGCCGCCGACCGGGCATACCGCCTGGCTGACGGTGTTGTCGGCGGCGGCTATGGCGTTTCTGGCGGTCTTTGCGCTGGCGCTTGCGCTGGCGACGGGGCGGCTGGCGGATCGCTGGTCGGATGCGCTGGCGCGGTCGGCCACCATTCGCATCTCGGCCCCGGCCGATCAGATGCCGACCCAGACCCGCGCGGTGCTTGCGGTGCTGGCCACGACGCCCGGCATCGCCGATTACCGCGCGCTGGACGAGGATGAGATGCGCCGCCTTCTGGATCCCTGGTTCGGCCCTGACCTGCCGGTCGAGACGCTGCCCCTGCCGCAGCTGATCGCGCTGACCGAAACGGCCGACGGTGTGGATGGCGAAGGCCTGCGGCTGCGCCTGGCCGCCGAGGCGCCCGGCGCGGTGCTGGACGATCACACCCGCTGGCGCCGCCCGCTGGTGTCGGCGGCGGAACGGTTGCGGCTGCTGGGGCTGATTTCGCTGGTGCTGATCGGGGGGGCGACGGCGGGCATGATCACGCTGGCCGCGCAGGCCGCGCTGGCCGCCAATGGCCAGGTGATCCGGGTGCTGCGGCTGGTGGGCGCGCGGGACAGCTATATCGCGCGGGCCTTCGTGCGCCGCTTCGCGCTGCGCGGGCTGTCGGGGGCGGCGCTGGGTACGGTGCTGGGCATGATTGCCGTGGCGGCTTTGCCCCGGGCGGATGCGGCGGGTGGCTTTTTGACCGGATTGGGGTTCGAGGGCGCCGCGTGGCTGTGGCCGATGACGATACCGCCGATGGCCGCGGCGGTGGCCTTTGCCGCGACGCGCGCCGCCGCGCTGCGCATGTTGAGGGGGATCAGATGAGCCACGCGCTGCAATATGTCCGTTCCACCCTGTTCATCGCGCAGATGTATGTGATGCTGGCGGTGATCGCGGTGGGCCTGCTGCCTGTGGCCATTCTGGGCGGGCGCGCCGGGGCGATCTGGGTCTGCCGGACCTATTGCCACTGGGTCGTGTTCACCGCGCGCTGGATGATCGGCCTGCGGTCCGAGGTGCGCGGCACCCCGCCCACGGGCGATGTGCTGATCGCGGCCAAGCATCAAAGCTTTCTGGACATCCTGCTGATCTTTCGCGCCGTGCCGCAGGGGCGCTTCATCATGAAGAAGGAACTGGTCTGGACGCCCTTCGTGGGCTGGTATGCCTGGCTGATCGGCTGCATCCCGGTGGATCGGGGCAAGCGGGGCGCGGCGATCCGCGCGATGCTGGCCGAGGCGAATGGCGGGCGCCACAAGGGCGGGCAACTGATCATCTTTTCGCAGGGCACCCGCGTCGCGCCTGGTGTCAGGGCGCCCTACAAGATGGGCACGGCGGCGCTGTATCGTGATCTGGGCCAGCCCTGCGTGCCTGTCGCCACCAATGTCGGCGTGTTCTGGCCGCGCCGGTCGATGTATCGCAAACCCGGCCTGGCGGTGGTGGAATTCCTGCCCGCGATCCATCCGGGTGTCGATGCCCAGGAATTCATGACCCGGCTGGAGGAAGTCGTGGAAACTGCCTCGGACCGGCTGATGGCCGAGGCGGGCTTTGGCCGCTAGGTCGCGCCGTCGGGCGCGTCAGGCGAATTTCAGCGTGACGATGCCGCCGACGATGGCCGCGATTCCGGCCACGCGCAGTGGCGTGAAGGGTTCATCCAGCAGGACAACCGCCGCCAGCGCGGTGCCCACCGCGCCGATGCCCACCCAGACCGCATAGGCCGTGCCCACCGGCAGCGATTTCATTGCAAGGCTGAGCAGCCAGAAACTGGCCAGCGCGCCCAGGATCGTCAGGGCCGACGGGATCGGGCGGGTGAAGCCTTCGGAATACTTCAGGCCCAGCGCCCAGGCGGTTTCCAGGAAACCCGCGATCAGTACCAGGGCCCAGGGGTTCATGCCGCCAGGCCCTTGGACCCCATGTCCAGGAATTTGCGCCGCCGGTCCTTGATCAGATCGGCCGGTTTCCTGCCTTTCAGCGCATCCAGCATCGCCGCGATTTCCGCGCCCACGGCGGCAATCGCGGCCTCGCGTCCGCGCTGCGCCCCGCCCACGGGTTCCTTGATGATGCTGTCGATCACGCCCAGCTTCCTGAGGTCTTGTGCGGTCAGGCGCAGCGCCTCGGCGGCCTCGCGCATCTTTTCGGCATCTTTCCACAGGATCGAGGCGCAGCCCTCGGGCGAGATCACCGAATAGACGGAATGTTCCAGCATGGCGATCCGGTCGGCCGTGGCAAAGGCCACTGCCCCGCCAGATCCGCCCTCGCCGATGATGACCGACACCAGCGGCACGCCGATGCCAAGGCATTTCTGCGTGGACCGGGCGATCGCCTCGGACTGGCCGCGTTCCTCGGCACCTTTGCCGGGATAGGCGCCGGGCGTGTCGATCAGTGTCACCACCGGCAGGCCGAAGCGGTGCGCCATGTCCATCAGCCGGATCGCCTTGCGATAGCCTTCGGGCCGGGCCATGCCGAAATTGCGCGTGATCCGGCTGGCGGTGTCATGGCCCTTTTCGTGCCCGATCAGCATCACGGGCATGTCGTTGAAGCGGGCAAGCCCGCCCATCACGGCATGGTCATCGGCAAAGTTCCGATCGCCCGCCAGCGGCGTGTATTCGGTGAACAGCGCCTCGATGTAATCCTTGCAATGGGGCCGGTCGGGGTGCCGCGCCACCTGGCATTTGCGCCAGGGCGACAGATCCTTGTACAGGTCGGCCAGCAGCTGCGCGGCCTTGCGGTCCAGCGCGGCGGCCTCTTTCTCGACATCCATCTCTTCGTTCTTGCGCGCCAGCGCCCGCAGCTCTTCGGCCTTGCCTTCGATTTCGGCCAGGGGCTTTTCGAACTCGAGATAGGTGGTCATCGGATCCCTCCGTTGCATAACCCGGCCTATATGAAGCCCCGGCGGTGGAATTGCAACTGAGCGCCGGGTGCGCGGCAGGGGCCGCGGGGCGCGCGAACCGAAGCCGTGCGACAGCCGGGCACCTGTGGGCATCGCGGCCAGGCCGCCGGGGGATTGATCATGCGGCATTGATCATGCGGCGGCGTGTCTGTCCGCTTGCAGCAGGACGGGGCCCGAAAACGGAAACGCCCCGACCGGCGGGTCGGGGCGTTCCTGTTCCCTCATGCTGGCCGGGCCTCCCCTCCCTGCCGCTCCGGGATTCGCGATCTGCTTATCCGGCGATCATCTCGGCCTGTCGCACGATCACTTCTGCCTGACGAATGGACGCTATGTCAACAAGGCGGCCCTTGTAAGTGGTGGCGCCCAGGCCCTCGGCCTTGGCTTTTTCCATCGCGGCCAGGATTTCGCGCGCCTCGGCCACGGCAGCCTCGGAGGGGGTGAAGACTTCATTGGCCAGGGCTACCTGTTTGGGATGGATCGCCCATTTGCCGACCATGCCCAGCGTGGCCGACCGCAGCGCCTGCGCGCGGAAGCCCTCGTCATCCGAGAAATCGCCGAACGGGCCGTCGACCGGCAGGATGCCATGGGTGCGGCAGGCGGCGACAATGGCGGCCTGCGCCCAGTGCCACGGGTCCGACCAGTATTTCGCGCCTTCGCGCAGCATGTAGTAGTTTTCCTGCGTGCCGCCAATGCCGGTGGTGGCCATGCCCATCGAAGCGGCGAAATCCGCCGCGCCAAGGCTCATCGCCTGAAGGCGGGGGGACGCGGCCGCGATTTCCTCGACATGGGCGATGCCGGCGGCGGATTCGATGATGACCTCAAGGCTGATGCGCTTCTTGCGGCCCTTTGCGGCCTCAACCGCGGTGACCAGCGCGTCCACGGCATAGACATCGGCGGCGCAGCCGACCTTGGGGATCATGATCTGATCGATACGTTCAGAGCCCTGTTCCAGCAGGTCGACGACATCGCGGTACCAATAAGGCGTGTCCAGCCCGTTGATGCGGACGGACAGATGCTTGTTGCCCCAGTCCACGTCATGGCTGGCCTGGATGATGTTGGCGCGGGCCTGGGCCTTGTCGTCGGGGGCAACCGAATCTTCGAGGTCGAGGTTGATCACATCGGCGGCCGATTTCGCCATCTTTTCGAACAGCGCGGGGCGCGAACCGGGGCCGAACAGCTGACAGCGGTTGGGGCGGGCGGGGGCAGCGGGCTGGACGCGGAAGCTCATGGCGGGCCTTTCGCAAGGATGTTTCGGTTTTTGCTGTTGGTGGGATAGATTATTGCGCCAGTGGTTTCAAGCGCCCTTTCGCAGATGCAGAAAGTGGTGGTGCCGGTGGACCTGCCGGGCATCCTCTGACAGGCTGTGCCGGTGGGGGGTGCGGAAGCCTCCGGCGGGGATATTTGGGCAAAGCCGAAGGGGGCGCGGATGATTTCGGTGACTGCGGATGTGTTCCGGCTGGCCGAGGTGTTCACCATTTCGCGCGGCGCGCGGACCGAGGCGCGGGTGTTGACAGTGCGGGTCGCGCGGGGCGGGCATGAGGGGTGGGGCGAATGTGTCCCCTATGCCCGCTATGGCGAAAGCCTGGACAGTGTGGCGGCCCGGATCGAGGGGCTGCCCGAGGGGATCTGCCGCGCCGCGCTGCACGATGCCTTGCCGCCCGGTGCGGCGCGCAATGCGGTGGATTGCGCGCTGTGGGATCTGGAGGCGAAGGCCGCGGGCAAGCGGGTCTGGGATCTGGCGGGGCTGCCTGTGCCCGGGCCGCTGGTCACCGCCTATACCCTGTCGCTGGATACGCCTGAGCGGATGCGCGCGGCCGCCGCCCGCCATGCGCATCGTCCCATCCTGAAGATCAAGCTGGGCACGCCCGATGACATGCCCCGGCTGGAGGCGGTGCGCGCCGGGGCGCCGCGCGCGCGCATCATTGTCGATGCGAATGAGGGGTGGACCGCCGAGGTCTATGCCCATCTGGCCCCGCATCTGGTGCGTCTGGGCGTGGCGATGGTGGAACAGCCCCTGCCCGCCGGTGCCGATGAGATGCTGGCCGAAATCGCCCGCCCGCTGCCGGTCTGCGCCGATGAAAGCTGTCATGACCGCGCCAGCCTGGATCATCTGGCGGGCAAGTATGACATGGTGAACATCAAGCTGGACAAGGCCGGCGGGCTGACCGAGGCGCTTGCGCTGCGTGATCTGGCGCGGGTCGAGGGTTATGGCGTGATGGTGGGATGCATGGTGGGGTCGAGCCTTGCGATGGCGCCTGCGGTGCTGGTGGGGCAGGGGGCGGGGATCGTCGATCTGGACGGGCCGTTGCTGCTGGCCGGGGATCGCGCCCATCCGCTGCGGTATGACGCGCAGGGGGTGCATCCGCCCGGGGCGGCGCTGTGGGGCTGAGGGGCTTGACGCCCACGGGCCCGAGGATCAAAAGCGGGACAACCAGATCCCACCCGAGGAGGCCGTGATGAGCCGGACTGTCTATGTGAATGGCGCCTATGTTCCCGAGGCGGAGGCCCAGGTTTCGGTCTTTGACCGCGGCTTTCTGATGGCGGATGGCGTCTATGAGGTGACCTCGGTGCTGGATGGCAAGCTGATCGACTTTGCCGGCCATCTGAAGCGGTTGGCCCGGTCGCTGTCCGAGCTGGAGATCGAAAACCCGCTGAGCGATGCCGAATGGCTGGCCGTGCATCGTGAGATGGTGGCGCGCAACGGCATCGCCGACGGCCTGGTCTATCTGCAGGTCACGCGCGGCAACCCGGGCGACCGCGACTTTGCCTTCCCCGACCCGGCGACGACCAGGCCGACGGTGGTGCTGTTCACCCAGTCCAAGCCCGGCCTTGCCGACAATCCGCAGGCGCGCACGGGGCTGAAGGTGATCGGCATCGACGACATCCGCTGGGGCCGGCGCGACATCAAGACGGTGCAGCTGCTGTATCCGTCGATGGGCAAGATGATGGCGAAGAAGGCCGGGGTGGATGACGCCTGGTTCGTCGAGGATGGGCTGGTGACCGAGGGCACATCGAACAATGCCTATATCGTGACGGGCAACAGGATCGTCACCCGCCAGCTGTCCAACGACATCCTGCACGGCATCACCCGCGCCGCCGTGCTGCGCTATGCCGCCGAGGCGCAGATGGAGGTGGAAGAGCGTTCCTTTACCGTTGCCGAGGCAAAGGCGGCGGATGAGGCTTTCATCACCTCGGCTTCGGCCTTCGTGATGCCGGTGGTGGAACTGGACGGGGCCCGGATCGGCACGGGCGTGCCCGGCCCGGTGGCGACCCGCCTGCGCGAGATCTATCTGGAGGAAAGCCGCAAGGCGGCGGTCTGAAACGCCTCAGATCCGGGCGGCGGGGACGGTCAGGCGGGCGTTACAGCCCGGTCGCGGCCAGCACCTGTTCCAGCACCGGCGCCAGCCGGTCGGCCCAGGCGATCTGATCGGCGGGCGTGGCGATCAGATCGTTGCGGACCTCGATCAGCACATTGGGCCGGCCCGGGGTCAATGCGTGGCGGTCAATGGCATCGCCGTCCAGATGGCCGCTGTAGGGTTCATTGTCGCCCACGCACAGGCCAAGGGCGCGCAGCGCCGCGATCAGGGGCAGCGCCAGCCGTGTGTCGCGGTGGGAATACAGCACACCCACCTGCCAGGGCCGCGGCGCGCGCCCGCGCAGGCAGGGCGTGAAGCTGTGCACCGCGCAGATCACCGTATCGCCGCGCCGCCCGGCCAGATCGGCATAGGCGGCGTGATAGGGGCGATACAGCCGCGCCAGCCTGCGTTCGGCCTCGGGGGGGGCGGCATGGCGGTTGGCGGGGATGATGGTGCCGTCATAGAGCCGCATCACCAGGGTCGGATCATCCTCGCCCCGGTTCGGGTCGATCACCAGCCGCGAAAAATTGCTCAGGATCGCGGGGGCATCCAGCCGTTCGGCCAGGGCCCGCGTCAGCCCCGCGGCGCCCACGTCATAGGCGATGTGGCGCGCCATGTCCTGCGCGTCGATCCCCAATGTGCCGCCCCCGATCCAGTCCGGCACCCGGTTGGTGGCGTGATCGCAGGTGACCAGCCAGCGCCCCGCCCGCCCCGCGCCAAGTATTTCGTAAGCCGGATCTGTCATGTTCCTGTCATCCCCCTGTCCCAGACAGGATTTACGCCAGCCGCGGAAGGAGTGCCAGTTGCCCTGCGGGACATTTTGCGCCATAGCTTGCCCTGGCCCACGACGCATAGAAACCGAACGGAGACCGAGGCAGAATGAGACGCCTTCGCAACGTCAAGATCGTGGCCACTTTGGGCCCGGCTTCTTCTGATTACCCCACCATCCGCGCGCTGTTCGAGGCGGGGGCCGATGTGTTCCGCCTGAACATGAGCCATGGCACCCATGCCGAACAGAAGGCCCGCCACGACATCATCCGCCAGATCGAGGCCGATACCGGCCGCCCGATCGCGATTCTGGCCGATCTGCAGGGGCCCAAGTTGCGCGTGGGCACTTTTGCCGCAGGTGCCGCCGATCTGGAGGAAGGGGCGAAGTTCCGCTTTGACCTGAACCCGGCCGAGGGCGAAAGCCACCGCGTCTGCCTGCCGCATCCCGAAATATTTGCCGCCCTTGAACCCGGCGCGACGCTGCTGGTCAATGATGGCAAGATCCGCCTGCGGGTGGATGCTTGCGGCCCCGATTTCGCCGATTGCACCGTCACCACGGGCGGCACGATTTCCAACCGCAAGGGTGTGAATGTCCCCGATGTGGTGCTGCCGCTGGCCGCGCTGTCCGACAAGGACCGCGCCGATCTGGAATTTGCCTGCGAACTGGGCGTGGACTGGCTGGCGCTGTCCTTCGTGCAGCGCCCCGAAGACGTGATCGAGGCGCGTGATCTGGCGCGCGGGCGGGCCGCGATCCTGTCCAAGATCGAAAAGCCCGCCGCGGTGAAGGCCTTTGCCGAAATCCTCAAGGTTTCCGACGGGATCATGGTGGCGCGCGGTGATCTGGGGGTCGAACTGCCTGTCCATTCCGTGCCCCCGATCCAGAAGCGGCTGGTGCGGGCCTGCCGCGCCGCCGCCAAGCCGGTGATCGTGGCGACCCAGATGCTGGAAAGCATGATCGAAAGCCCGATGCCCACCCGCGCCGAAATCTCGGACGTTGCGACCGCGATCTATGAAGGCGCCGATGCGGTGATGCTGTCGGCTGAATCCGCCGCCGGGCGCTATCCGGTCGAGGCGGTGGCCACCATGAACGCCACGGCGATCTCGGTTGAGGGGGACCCAACCTTCCGCGAGGTGATCGAGGCCAGCCGCACCGTGAAACGCCAGACCGTCGCCGATGGCATCGTCGCCGCCGCGCGTGAGATTGCCGAGGCGACCGATATCGCCGCGATCTGCTGCTATACCCAATCGGGCGGCACGGTGCGCCTTGTCGCGCGCGAACGCCCCCGCGTGCCGATCATCGCGCTGTCGCCGTTGCTGACCACGCTGCGCCGGCTGTGCCTGACCTGGGGGACCCACAACATCCGCTGTGATGAGGTCGAGCGATTCAAGATGGCCGTGGTCAACGCCGCCCGTTCGGCGCGCGATTTCGGCTTTGCCGATGAGACCAACCAGATCGTTGTCACCGCCGGCGTGCCCTTCAACGTGCCGGGCACCACCAACATCCTGCGCGTGGCGCCCTGTGACGAACGATTGATTTTCCGCACCGACCCGGAATAGGATTCACCTGCGGTACGATCTGCGGGGGGGGGGCGCGATGACAAGCGACCATGTTCTGGTGATGGGGTTTCTGATTGCCGCCCTGGCAATTCCCGCCGCCATTTCTGCCTTTGCCGACAGCCGCCCGCCCCGGGCGGCCACCATTGCCATCATGGTCGGCGGCGGCATGATCCTGCTGGCGGTGCTGACGCGGCCGGGCGGCTATACCGCCGCCCAGATCCCGGTGGTCTTTGCGCGTGTCCTGGCTGACCTGTGGCGTTGACGCCCCGGCGCTGACCGGCGCGGATTATCCCTTGCCAATCCCGGCGCGCCCGGCTATCAGGCGCGCTCTATGAGCCTGCGCGGCCGGCCGGTGAGGCATGCCGAGTCGCGCAAACACCAACTCGAAAGAGGAGATGGAAATGCCCAAGATGAAGACCAAATCCGCGGCCAAGAAGCGGTTTTCCTTCACCGCCACCGGCAAGGTGAAGTCCGGCGCCGCCGGCAAGCGCCACGGCATGATCAAGCGCACGCCGAAATTCATCCGCGACAGCGCGGGCACGATGGTCCTGGCCGATTGCGACGCCAAGATCGTCAAGAAATACATGCCCTATAACCGCTGATCTGGAGGCTGGACAATGGCACGCGTTAAATCCGGGAAAGTCACCCACGCCGCCCACAAGAAGGTTCTGAAGAAGGCGAAAGGCTATTATTCGGCCCGCTCGCGCAACTTCCGCACCGCAACCCAGGCCGTCGACAAGGCCAATCAGTACGCGACCCGCGACCGCAAGGTGCGCAAGCGGAACTTCCGCGCGCTGTGGATCCAGCGGATCAACGCCGCTGTGCGCGCGTTCGACGCCGAAATGACCTATTCGCGCTTCATCAACCTGCTGGACAAGGCCGGGATTGAGGTGGACCGCAAGGTTCTGGCCGACCTGGCCATCCATGAGCCCGAGGCGTTTGGCGCCATCGTCGAAAAGGCGAAGGCTGCGGCGTAATTCCTGACCGGGAATGCAATTTGAACCCCGCGCTGGCGCCTTGGCCCAGTCGCGGGGTTTTTCTTTGGCCCATGCTTGCAATCGGGGGTTCCTCTGGCTAGCACGGGCGCGACTTTGCAGGAGAGATCGCGATGGACGCGCTGGATGTTCTGAAGGCCAAATATCTGGATGGGATCGCCGCCGCCGCCGATGAGGCGAGCCTTGAGGAAATCCGCCTGGCCGCCCTTGGCAAGAAGGGCGAGATCAGCCTGAAGATGCGCGAACTGGGCCAGATGACGCCCGAGGAACGCCAGACCACCGGCGCCCGCCTGAACCGGCTGAAGGACGAACTTGACGCCGCCCTGCGCGCGCGCAAGACCGCGCTGGCCGATGCCGCGCTGGATGCCCGCCTGGCGACCGAATGGCTGGACGTGACCCTGCCGGGCCGCCCGCGCCCGCGCGGCACCATCCATCCCGTGTCCCAGGTGATGGAGGAAGTCACCGCGATCTTTGCCGACATGGGCTTTGCCGTGGCCGAGGGGCCCCAGGTCGAAAGCGACTGGTATAACTTTGACGCGCTGAACATCGCGCCCGAACACCCCGCGCGGCAGGAACACGACACCTTCTTCATGCACCGCGACGCCGAAGACCCGCGCCCGCCGCATGTGCTGCGCACCCACACCAGCCCGGTGCAGATCCGCGCGATGCAGAAACAGGGCGCGCCGATCCGGGTGATCGCGCCGGGCCGCGTCTACCGCATGGACATGGACCAGACCCACGCGCCGATGTTCCACCAGGTCGAGGGGCTGGCGATCGGCAAGGACATTTCCATGGCCAACCTGAAATGGGTGCTGGAAGAATTCTGCCGCGCCTTCTTTGAGGTGGAAAACGTCGAACTGCGCTTCCGCGCCAGCCACTTCCCCTTTACCGAGCCGTCCGCCGAGGTCGACATCCGCTGTTCTTGGGAAGGCGGCCAGCTGAAGATCGGGCAGGGCGACAGCTGGATGGAAATCCTGGGTTCAGGCATGGTCCACCCCAAGGTGCTGGAATCCGCCGGCGTCGACCCGGCTGAATGGCAGGGCTTTGCCTTCGGCATGGGCATCGATCGTCTGGCGATGCTGAAATACGGCATCCCCGACCTGCGCGCCTTCTTTGAAAGCGACCTGCGCTGGCTGCGGCATTACGGTTTTGCCGCGCTGGACATGCCGACGGTGTTCGGGGGGTTGAGCAGGTGAAGCGAGACGATGATTTCATTCGAACGCTCCTCCTGAGATTCGAGGCAGATCAGGACTGGCTCCAACTTATGACAGGCGACACGTCAGGTGCTAGTCGAGATGAACTTCGGGAACGGTATCATGTTCTCCTGATGATGGATCAAGGGTTAATGGCGCCCGTTGGGCGGTCGACGATGCGCATGACTGCCGCGGGTCATGATTTTCTGGACGCAATTCGCGACCAAGGGATCTGGTCAAAAACCAAGGAAGCAGTCGCAGAAACTGGTGGCAACGCGTCGCTGGAGATATTGAAGTCACTTGCCCTTGGGCTCTTGAAGAAAAAAATCTCCCAACACACGGGGATAGACCTATGAAATTCACCCTCTCCTGGCTGAAAGACCATCTCGACACCGAGGCGAGCCTCGATGAGATCACCGAAGCCCTTACCGATCTTGGCCTTGAGGTCGAAGAGGTCGTGAACCCGGGCGCCAGGCTGGTGCCGTTCACGCTGGCCCGCGTGGTCCATGCCGAACAGCACCCCGACGCCGACAAGCTGCGCGTTTGCCGCGTGGAAACGGATGAAGGCGAAAAGCAGATCGTCTGCGGCGCGCCCAATGCGCGGGCGGGCATCACGGTCGTGCTGTGCAAGCCGGGCGATTATGTGCCGGGTATCGACGTGACGTTGGGCGTGGGCAAGATTCGCGGCGTGGAAAGCCACGGCATGATGGCATCCGAACGCGAACTGGAACTGTCCGACGAACACAACGGTATCATCGAACTGCCCTCGGGGCATGTCGGGCAGAAATTCGTGGACTGGCTGGCCGAAAACCGCCCCGAGGCGGTGGACCCGATGATCCACATCAAGATCACCCCGAACCGCCCCGATGCGCTGGGCGTACGCGGCATTGCCCGTGATCTGGCAGCGCGCGGCCTTGGGCGGCTGAAACCGCTTGAAATCGAGCCGGTGCCGGGCGGGTTCGAAAGCCCGATCAAGGTGCAGATCGACCCGGCCCTGAAGGAAAAGGGCTGCCCGATCTTTGCCGGTCGCCTGATCCGCGGCGTGACCAATGGTCCCAGCCCCGACTGGCTGCAACAGCGGCTGCGGGCGATTGGCCTGCGCCCGATCTCGGCGCTGGTGGATATCACCAACTTCTTCACCTTCGACCTGAACCGTCCGCTGCATGTGTTCGACGCGGCCAAGGTCAAGGGCAACCTGCGCATCCATCCGGCGAAGGGCGGCGAAGAGCTGCTGGCGCTGGACGCCAAGACCTATGCGCTGCGCGACGGCATGATGGTCATTTCCGACGATGAACAGCCGGAATCGCTGGCCGGAATCATGGGGGGCGAGCTGTCGGGCTGTTCCGACGCCACGGTCGATGTGTTCCTGGAAAGCGCCTATTGGGACCCGATCACGATTGCCGCCACGGGCCGCGCGCTGAAGATCAATTCCGACGCGCGCTATCGGTTCGAACGCGGCGTCGACCCGGAGTTTACGCTGCCGGGGCTGGAACTGGCGACCCAGATGGTGCTGGATCTGTGCGGGGGCGAGGCATCAAGCGTGGTGGTCGATGGCGCTGTGCCCGCCAACACCCGCGCCTATCGGCTGGACCCGGCCCGCGTGATCAGCCTGGTCGGCATGGACATCCCCGAGGCCGAACAACGCGCGACGCTGCAGGCGCTGGGATTTGCGCTGAACGGTGACATGGCCACCCCGCCCAGCTGGCGCCCCGATGTTCTGGGCGAGGCCGATCTGGTCGAGGAAGTGGCGCGCATCGCCTCGCTGACGAAACTGGTGGGCAAGCCGCTGGCGCGCGAAACCGTGGGTGTGCCGGCGCCGATCCTGACGCCGATGCAGGTGCGCGAAAAGGCGGCGCGGCGGACGCTGGCGGCGCTGGGGTATAATGAATGCGTGACCTATTCCTTCATCGACGGGGCGGCGGCGGCGCTGTTCGGCGGGGGGCAGGATGCGACGCGGATCGACAATCCGATCAGCAGCGAGATGACCCATATGCGCCCCGACCTGCTGCCCGGCCTGTTGCAGGCCGCGGCGCGCAATCAGGCACGCGGTTTCGCCGATTTCGCGCTGTTTGAGGTCGGCCCCGCCTTTACCGGCGGCGAGCCGGGGGACCAGCATCTGCAGGCCGCGGGGCTGCTGGTGGGACAAGTCGCGCCGCGTGACCCCTATGGCTCGCGTCGCCCCGTGGATGTGTTCGACGCCAAGGCCGATGCCGAGGCGGTGCTGGCCGCGATCGGCGCGCCGGCCAAGGTGCAGGTCAATCGCAAGGCCACCGGCTGGTGGCATCCGGGCCGGTCGGGGGTGATGGCGCTGGGTCCGAAGGCGCTGGCCGTGTTCGGCGAGATGCATCCGCGTGTCTTGCGCGAAATGGGCGTGAAGGGGCCGGCGGTTGCCTTCACGATCTGGCCGGAAAACGCGCCCTTCCCGAAGGTCAGGATGCCCACGCGCCCCGCGCTGGCATTGTCGGACCTGCAGGCGGTGGACCGCGACTTTGCCTTTGTCGTGGACGCCCGGGTCGAGGCGCTGACGGCGGTCAACGCCGCCGCCGGTGCCGACAAGGTGCTGATCGAAACGGTCCGCGTCTTTGACCAGTTCACCGGCGACAAGGCCGAGGCGCAGATGGGCCCGGGCAAGAAGTCGATCGCCCTGACGGTGCGGCTGCAGCCGCGCGACAAGACGCTGACCGATGCCGAGATCGAGGCGGTTTCCGCCAGGATCGTCGAAAAGGTGACCAAGGCCACCGGCGGCACGCTGCGCGGCTGATGCCAGAAAAGGCCCCCGAACGGGGGCCTTTCGCCCTAATCCCGGCTGGGAATGGTCAGCCCCCGCTGCACCGCGGGCCGCGCCAGGAACCGGTCAAGCCAGGCTGGCGCATGGCGCAGATCATCCCAGCCGACCAGATCGCCGGCCTTGTAGAAATCGCGCAGCGTCCGCAGCCAGGGGCAGATGGCGATATCGGCGATGGAATAGTCCCCGGCGATCCAGTCGCGCCCTTCCAGCGCGCCATCAAGCACCTTCAAAAGCCGCGCCACCTCGGCGCGGTAGCGGTCCTTGGGGCGGGGGTCTTCAATCTCTTTGCCGGCAAAAGCGTGGAAAAAGCCCAGCTGACCGAACATCGGCCCGACACCGCCCATCTGGAACATCAGCCACTGCAGAATCTCATACCGGTTCTGTTGCGGCAAAAGCCGGCCGGTCTTTTCCGCCAGATAGATCAGGATCGCGCCGCTTTCGAACAACGGCAGCGGTTTGCCGCCCGGCCCGTCGGGGTCGATGATCGCGGGGATCTTGTTGTTGGGGTTCAGCGACAGGAACTCGGGTGTCATCTGGTCATTGCTGTCGAAGCGCACCAGATGCGGGTCATAAGGCAGGCCCAGTTCTTCCAGCATGATCGACACCTTGACCCCGTTCGGCGTCGGCAGGGAATAGAGCTGAATCGCGCCGGGTGTGACGGGCGGCCAGCGGCGGGTGATCGGAAAGGCGGACAGATCGGTCATCGGGGGCTCCTGACTGGTTTGGGGTCAGGAAGCCTGAAAATCCCGCCTGTTGAAAGCTGCAATTGCGCGCAGCCCATGTTAGGCTGCACACAGGCGCCCGAAAACGGGCGCGCATTTCGGGGGCAGAGATGATTAACGAATTCAAGAATTTCATCGCCAAGGGCAATGTCATGGACATGGCCGTCGGCATCATCATTGGCGCGGCGTTCACGGCGATCGTCACTTCGCTTGTGTCCGATCTGATCAATCCGATCATCGGCCTGATCACCGGCGGAATGGATTTTTCCAACCTGTTCGTCAACCTTGGCGAGGGGGAGTTCACCAGCCTTGCCGCCGCGCGTGAGGCGGGGGCCCCGGTCTTCGCCTATGGCGCCTTCATCACCGCGGTGATCAACTTTCTGATTGTCGCCTTCGTGGTCTTTTTGCTGGTGAAGATGGTGAACCGGATCAAGGACGCCGCCATCAAGAAGGAAGAGCAGGCCCCGGCCGCGCCTGCGGGCCCGACCGAGCTTGACGTGCTGATGGAAATCCGCGACGCGCTGAAGAAATAAGCGCCCGGCCTGGCCCGGCCCGGGCACAGGGCCGGACCCTCGCCGGGGTCAGGGCACGAGCGCCTCTTGCGCGCTGACGTGGGGCAGGCCCAGCGCCTCGGCCACGGCCGGATGGGTAATCTGGCCCGCATGAACGTTCAGCCCCGCCAGAAGGTGCGGATCATCGGCGCATGCCTGTCGCCAGCCCTTGTCGGCGATGGCCAGAAGAAAGGGCAGGGTGGCGTTGCCCAGCGCCAGGGTTGAACTGCGCGCCACCGCGCCGGGCATGTTGCCGACACAATAATGCACGATCCCGTCCACCTCGTAGATCGGGTCCTGATGCGTGGTCGGGTGCGAGGTTTCAAAGCAGCCGCCCTGATCGATCGCCACGTCCACCAGCACCGCGCCGGGCTTCATCGTCGCAAGCATCGCGCGCGTCACCAGCCTGGGTGTCGCGGCCCCGGGGATCAGCACCGCGCCGATCACCAGGTCCGATTCCGCCAGAAGTTCGGCCATCAGCCCCGCGCTGGAAAAGCCGGTGCGGAATTCGCGGCCATGAAGGTCATCCAGATGACGCAGCCGCGGCAGGGATCGGTCCAGCACCGTCACGTCGGCGCCCATTCCGGCCGCGATGCGCGCCGCATGCGTGCCCACGACCCCGCCGCCGATCACCAGCACCCGCGCGGGCAAAACCCCCGGCACACCGCCCAGCAGAACGCCGCGCCCGCCATTGACCTTTTGCAGTGCCCAGGCCCCGACCTGCGGCGCCAACCGCCCGGCGACCTCGGACATCGGTGCCAGCAACGGCAGGCCCCCGGCCCGGTCGGTCACCGTTTCATAGGCGATGCAGGTCGCGCCCGCGGCCATCAGGTCGCGGGTCTGGCCCGGATCGGGCGCCAGATGCAGATAGGTGAACAGAACCTGCCCCGGGCGCAGCAGCCGCCGTTCGCCCGGCTGCGGTTCCTTGACCTTTACCACAATGTCCGCCTCGGCAAAGATCGCCTCGGCGGTGTGCAGGATGCGCGCCCCGGCGGCGATGTAATCGGCATCGGCAAAACCCGCGCCCAGGCCCGCACCGCTTTGCACCATCACCTCATGGCCCCGCGCCACCGCATCGAGAACCGCATGTGGTGTCAGGCCTACGCGGAATTCCTGTGGCTTGATCTCTTTCGGGCAGCCGATCTTCATGTTTGCTCCGTTTCGTAGCGGGTGTTTCCGGCCGCCATGATGGCGTAAGCCCGGGAAGCCCCGGCATTTCGCTGGCGTCATGACGATCTTGAATGATAAAACTTACCTGAATTTCAACGAAACGCTGAAGAAAATTGCGCGACCATGCAACTTGACGCGACAGACCGCCGTATTCTTGCCGCTTTGCAAAAGGCCGGGCGCATATCGAACGCCGAGCTTGCGGACCGTGTGAACCTGTCCGCCTCGGCCTGCCACCGCCGGGTGCAACGGCTTGAGGATGAGGGCTTCATCCGCGATTATGTGGCGCTTCTGGATGCGCGCAAGCTGAACCGGCCCACGACGGTGTTCGTCGAAATAACGCTGTCAGGTCAGGCGGATGAGGTTCTTGATGCCTTTGAACGCGAGGTACGCAAGATCCCTGATGTCCTGGAATGCCATCTGATGGCGGGGTCTGCCGATTACCTGCTGAAGGTCGTGGCCGAGGATACCGAGGATTTCGCCCGCATCCATCGCGCCCATCTGGCGCGGTTGCCCGGCGTCGCGCAGATGCAAAGTTCGTTCGCGCTGCGCACCGTGTTCAAGACGACGGCCCTGCCGCTCTGACAGGTGTTAGGCCCATCTTAGGAAACGCGCGCTAAGCCTTGGCCGATGGAGGCCGGGCGATGCGACTTGAAACCCTGATGATTCTTCTGGCCGTGCTGTCCGGCCCGGCGGCGGCCCTGTCCGCGGCCCGGCCGGATGGTGATGGACCTTACCTTGTCGTCATCCCGCCCTGGCGCGCGCCAGAGGCTGTGATCCGACGTGCCGGTGGCTGGCCGATTGGCCCCACCGATCCGCCGCTTGCCACCCTTGCGGCAGGGAATGCCCCCGATTTCGTGGCGCGTCTGCGATCCGTCGGCGCCTGGCTTGTTCTTGACCAGGCCAAGATGTCCTGGATTTGCGGAGACCCGACATGAGCGTTCAAGACCCTGGTCAAGGGGAAGGCATGAAACCCGAAATTCGCTTGCTGTCGATCGGCGTGGTCATCCTGGCTGTCGTGGTCACGGCTGTGGCGTTCCGGGTGGCATCTGCCCCCTGGGTCGCCAGCATGACCGCCGCGACCTTCGCCGCCGCCGCGGTCCTTGGCGGGCGATATGCCGCCGCCGCCAGCGCCGCCTCGATCGTCGGGCTTGGCCTGATGGGGCAGGCGGTGGCGCTGACCGCCGCGCTGAACGGCCATCCCTGGCAGATCGACAGCCACATGGTCTTCTTTGCGCTGATGGCCGTTCTGGTGGTACTGGTCGATGTGCGGGCCATTCTTCTGGGGGCGGGCATGATCCTGGTGCACCATCTGGTGTTAGGTGTCGTCATGCCGCAGTTGACCTATCCCGACACCGACATCTTCGCCAATGTCGTGCGGTCACTGTTTCACGGGCTTGTCGTGGGGGTCGAAGCTGCCATTCTGGTGGTCGCGGTGCGCAACCGACAGCAGATGACAGCGACACTCCGGGCACGGCTGCAAGAGGTCGCCGTTGCATCCGAGGCTGCCGAATCCGCGCGGCAGCAGGCCGAGGCCGGCCTGCGCGAGGCGCGGGAACAAAAGGCTGCGGTCGAACGTGCCGCCGCCGAAGCCGAAAGCCTGCGCCGGGACGCGGTCGAGAAGGCGCAGGCCGCGATGCAGGCCAATGCCGCGGCCCTTGATGCAGAACAACGGCTGGCAGCGGAACGTTCGGCCACGGTCGCGGCGCAGGCCCGGATCGTCAAGATCCTGAAGGCGGCCCTGCAGCATCTGTCGCAGGGGGATCTGTCGGTGCGTCTGGATGCGATCGAGGATGCCGAGTACCGGACCCTGGCGCGCGATTTCAACCTGGCGGTCGATCAGTTGGCGCAGGCCATCTCAGCCGCGCTTGGCTATTCCGGCGATATCCGGGCCCAGATCGGGGAAATCAACGGGGCAACCCAAAGCCTGTCCCATCACAGCGAACGGCAGGCGGTGACGCTGGCTAATACTGCGGCGGCGATCAATGAGCTGACCGTTTCGGTGCAATCGGCGGCCATGGTGGCTGCCGAAGCGGCGACTGCGGCGGGCCAGGCGGAAAGCGTTGCGCGTGAAAGTGCCGAGGTGGTCGCCGCCTCGATCCGGGCCATGGATGAGATCGAGAAAAGTTCGGGCAAGATTGCACGGATCACCTCGGTCATCGACGACATCGCGTTCCAGACCAACCTGCTGGCACTGAATGCCGGGGTCGAGGCCGCGCGCGCGGGTGAGGCTGGCCGGGGCTTTGCCGTCGTCGCCTCCGAGGTGCGGGATCTGGCGCAGCGGTCCTCGGCCTCTGCGCGCGAGATCAGCGGGTTGATCAGCGCGTCTGAGGCGCAGGTGCGCAACGGCGTAGAGCTTGTGAACAAGACGGTTGCCTCGCTTGACCGAATCGTCAGCGCCGTCGAACAGATCAGCGGACGGGTCGCGGAAATCGCCCGCTCGGCCAGGGAACAATCCTCTGCCATCACCGATATCAACGGCGCGGTCGAGCAGCTGGATCACGTTACCCAGCAGAATGTCGCGATGTTTGAGGAAACCTCTGCCGCGACCCAGACGCTTGACACCATGGCCGAAGAACTTCGCCGGTCGATGTCGCTGTTCCGTATCGGGGGGGATTCTGGCGCCAGCTGGCCCGACGCGCTGCGCAAGACCGGCTGACCTATATGCCACGGGGCCCGCGCCCGCCTTTGGCGAATGGGCGGGCGGCACCCGGCGGTGCCTGCGGAAGCGGCTTGCGCCGATGAACCGGGCACCTGCGGATCCCCGCTTTCTTTCACGCGCTTGACAGCGTCGGGCCCGGGCGATTTTCGGGGCACCCAAAGAAAGCCCGGTCATGGAAAAACCCCCGATGGCTTGGCCACGGGGGTTGATCGATGCGGGCGGACCCGCCAGCTGTTCCAGTCGCCTGAAACGCGCGGTGAAGGGCTTAAAGAGCGCCTTCGCGCTGGGCCTTCTTGCGTGCCAGTTTACGGGCACGGCGAACGGCCTCGGCCTTTTCGCGCGCTTTCTTGACAGAAGGCTTTTCGAAATGCTGCTTGAGCTTCATTTCACGGAAAACCCCCTCGCGCTGAAGTTTCTTCTTCAGAGCACGAAGCGCCTGTTCGACGTTGTTGTCGCGAACGCTGACCTGCATGTGGTGTCACCACCTTCCTAAGTTAGAGTTGCATGCGGTTGCAGGAAGCGGCCATATAGCAAAGGCGCGGCCGCTTGTCTACCACTGTGCGTGAAGGGAAATACCATGAAAAACGACCGATTGGATGTGGATCGCACGCGCAGCGACCTGTTGCAGGCGATCCTGCCCCATGTTCCGTTCGATGGCTGGTCTGCGCCGGCTTTTGATGCGGCTGTCCGGGATGCGGGCCTTGATGCCGGGCTTGCGCGGGTGATCTGCCCGCGCGGCGCGGTGGATCTTGCGGTTGCCTATCACCGGTCGGGGGATCACGGGATGGAATCCGCGCTTGCCGCGACCGATCTTGGCGGGCTGCGGTTCCGCGACAGGGTCGCGATGGCGCTGCGACTGCGGCTGGAGGCCGCGGACCCGGAACTGGTGCGGCGCGGCGCGGCGCTGTTCGCCCTGCCACAACATGCGCTGACCGGCGCGCGTCTGATCTGGGAAACGGCGGATGCGGTCTGGCGGGCGCTGGGTGACAGCAGCGAGGATTACAACTGGTACACCAAGCGGGCGACGCTTTCGGCGGTCTATTCCGCGACCGTTCTGTTCTGGCTGGCCGATGAAAGTGAAGGGCATGCCGATACCTGGGCCTTTCTGGATCGCCGGATCGCGGATGTGATGCAGTTCGAAAAGATCAAGGGCAAGCTGCCCGGCCTTGCCAGCGCGCTGGGCGGCATCCGCGCACCATCGGCGGCCAGGGATTTGCCGGGATCTGTGCTGAATACGGGGGGGCGGGTGTGATGATGCCGGAACAGATGCGCGTAGTGGAAATCGCTGGTGCGGGCGGCCCCGAGGTGCTGCGCCCCGCGGTGCGGCCGGTTCCGGTGCCCGGTGCCGGGGAAATCCTGATCGAGGTGCATTATGCGGGCGTCAACCGTCCCGATGCCCTGCAACGCGCCGGGACCTACAAGGTGCCGCCCGGCGCGTCGGATTTGCCGGGGCTTGAGGCGGCGGGCCGTGTCGCCGCCATTGGCCCCGGCGTCAGTGGCTGGGCCGTTGGCGATCGGGTCTGCGCGTTGTTGCCTGGCGGCGGCTATGCCGAATATGCCACCTGTCCGGCCACCCATGCGCTGCCCGTTCCCGACGGGATCGACCTGAAATCGGCCGCCTGCCTGCCAGAAACCTGTTTCACTGTCTGGTCCAATGTGGTGATGCGCGGTGGGCTGAAGGCGGGCGAGCGGTTTTTGGTGCATGGCGGGTCTTCGGGTATCGGCACCACGGCGATCCAGATCGCCAGGGCGCTTGGCGCGCGGGTCTTTGCCACCGCCGGAACGGCCGAGAAATGCGCGGCCTGCGAAGCGCTTGGCGCCACCGCGATCAACTATCGGCAGGCCGATTTCGTCGATGTCCTGCGTGCCCAGGGCGGCGCGAACCTGATCCTGGACATGGTCGGCGGCAGCTATATTTCGCGCGATATCAAGGCGCTGGCCGATGACGGGCGGCTGGTCTTCATCGCCTTCCTGGAAAGCCCCAAGGCCGAGATCAACTTTGCCCAGGTCATGTTGCACCGCCTGACGATCACCGGATCAACGCTGCGCCCGCAATCCGCCGCGGCCAAGGCGGGTATCGCGGCGGAACTGCGCGCCCACGTCTGGCCGATGGTGCAGGCCGGCACGCTGCGCGTGGTGCATGACAGCGAATTCCCGCTGGATCAGGCCGCCGCCGCCCATGCGCGCATGGAAAGCAGCGCCCATATCGGCAAGATCGTGTTGCGGGTGCGCTGATCAGCGCACCGCCTCCATCAGGGCATCGCCCATCCGGCAATCGCGGATCGTGTCCGTGCCGCAGGGGCGGGGGGTCAGGTCGCGGGTCAGGCAGATCCGTGCCTCCTGGATGCGGCCCCGGTCACAGGTGATGGTAATCATGTTGCGTGACAGCCCCGGGTTCGCCTCGATGAAGGCGTCCTCGACGACGCTGACGGGCAGTTTTACATCGCGATTCAGGCGGGCAAATACCTCGGGGATGACGATGCTGTCATAGGCGGCGCGGGCGGCCGCGAAATAGCCGTCTGCCGACAGGCCGGTGCAACGGCCGTGTTTCTTCCACTGATGCCAGGCCAGCCCTGCCGATCCCATGATATCGGCCATTGCGGCGGTTTGCGCGCGCGTGGGGTCGCGTTCCCCGCTGCGGCAGTAGGACGGCCAGCCAAGGTCATGTTGCGGCCAAAGCCCGTGCAGGACAAAGCTGTGATCGTGGCGCGGGTGGCACTGATCCTCACCACGGGCATCGCCGGTGGTGGCGCACCAGCCGGGCGACCAGGACAGTGCCAGAAGGTAATAGTCGAAATCGCCGGCCCGTTCGCCCTCGGCCCAGGCGGGCAGGGCCAGCATCAGCGCCACAAGGGCGGCTCGGATCATTTTCTCTTTCCTCCGGTCACGTTCGGCACTATATAGCCACACAATTCCCCTTCCGAAATGGACCGCGACCGAGGGAGGCACCCGGGGTCGCAGCCGATTTCACGGCACGGGAGAGATTTGTAAAGGATGGCTCCGATGACGAACAAGCCCCTGATGGCCAAGGCGACCGCGGTCTGGCTGGTGGACAATACGACGCTGACCTTCAAGCAGATCGCGGATTTCTGCGGCATGCATGAACTGGAGGTGCAGGGCATCGCCGATGGCGACGTGGCGGCAGGGGTGAAGGGGTTCGATCCGGTCGGTTCGAACCAGCTGGATCCGAAAGAGATTGAAAAGGGTGAGAAAGACCCCCTTTACAAGCTGCGCCTGAAATACAACCCCGCCTCGGCGGGCGAGGACAAGCGCCGCGGCCCGCGCTACACCCCCCTGTCCAAGCGCCAGGACCGTCCCAACGCGATCCTGTGGCTGGTCAAGTTTCACCCCGAACTGGCCGATGCACAGATCGCCCGCCTGGTGGGCACCACCAAGCCCACGATTCAGTCGATCCGCGAACGCACGCATTGGAACATCGCCAGCATGACCCCGATCGACCCGGTCGCGCTGGGCCTGTGCCGGCAGTCCGAACTGGATGCCGAGGTGCAGAAGGCCGCCAAGAAGAAGGCTGCCGAAGGCGGGCTGATGACCGATGATGAACGGCGCAAGCTGGTCTCGACCGAGCAAAGCCTGGCGATGGGCACCGAACCGCGCCTGCCTACCGCGATCCAGGGGCTGGAAAACTTCACGCTGGGCACCCCCGAGGAGGAAGAAGCCAATCCGCGCGACTTCTCGGATGCAGACAGCTTCTTCAACCTGCCCGATGCCGAAGAGGGCGAGGACGAAGACGAAGACAACCGCTAAGCGGCACTGGCCCGGGTGTCCGCGCCCGGGCCATCTTGCGGGAAGGGATGGATATGCGCAGGATTGCCCTGCCCGAACGGCCGGACTGGCGCGACCAGGCCAGGGAATTGGGTTTCACCTTTGCCGACATGTATGGTGAACCCTACTGGGATGAAACCTCGGCCTATGAATTCACGCTGGATCAGATCGAGCGTGACATCGAGGACCCGGCCACCGACCTGCATGCCCTGACGCGCGAGGCGGTGGACCGGATCGTGGCCTCCGAGGCGCTGATGGCACGGATGGAAATTCCGCGCCCGCATTGGGATCTGGTCGCCGACAGCTGGCGGGCGGGTGAACCCGAACTTTATGGCCGGATGGATCTGGCCTATGATGGGCAGGGTCCGGCCAAGCTTCTGGAATATAACGCCGATACGCCGACCGCGCTTTATGAAAGCGCCGCGTTCCAATGGCTCTGGCTGGAACAGCAACTGGCGGCGGGCGTCCTGCCCGAGGGGGCCGATCAGTTCAACGGCATTCATGAGGCCCTGGTGACCCGCTTTGCCGAGATTTTCACCAAAGGGACCGAGGTGCATTTTGCCGCCATGGCGAACCAGCCCGAGGATTACGCCACGGTCGAGGCCTTGGCCTGGGCCGCGCGCGAGGCGGGGCTGGGCGCGCATTACACCGACCTGGAACAGATCGGCCTGACGACCGGGGGCCAGTTCGCCGATGCCGACAGCCGCGTGATCGGATCGCTGTTCAAGCTCTACCCCTGGGAAGACCTGTTGCGCGACGATTTCGCCGCCCATGTCGTGCCCTCGGGCTGCCGTTTTGTGGAACCTGCCTGGAAGGCGCTGGTGTCGAACAAGGCGATCCTGCCGATGCTGTGGCAGATGTTCCCGGGCCACCCCAACCTGCTGCCCGCGGTGTTCGAGGCCGATCTGGCCAGCGCCGACGCCACACTGTTCGCCAGTCGCGTGATCAAGCCCGTCTTTTCGCGCGAAGGCGCCTCGGTCGAGATCCACGCGGAAGGCCAGATCATCGAAGCCGCCGGCGACACGACCTATGGCGGTGCGCGCATCGTGCAGGCCTATCAGCCCCTGCCGGTCCTGGATGGCTTTCGCCCGGTGATCGGCGCCTGGATTGTCGGGCAGGGCTGCGTGGGCATCGGCCTGCGCGAAGACCGCAGCCGCATCACCCAGAACCTGTCGCGGTTCAAACCGCATTACATCCTGCCCTGAAGGAGGACGCGATGAGGAAACGTTCGAAATCCGTGGCAATCGCCCTGCTGGGCGCGGCTGCCTTCGGGCTGTCGGCCTGCAAGGAACAGGAAACAGACGCGCGCGCCTTCCCGGATGCGCAAAGCTGCAAGGCCGCCGCGCGCGAAAATGACTTCTTCTTTTCCGAGGCCGATTGCGACACGGCTTTCGCCGAGGCCCTGGCCAGCCATCTGGAAACCGCGCCGCGCTATGAAAGCCTTGACCTGTGCGAGGCCGAACATGGCGAGGGCGCTTGCGGCGGCGATCCGGCGGCGCAGGCCCAGGGCGGCGGGGGCTTTTCCGTCCTGCCCTTGCTCGCGGGCTACATGCTCGGCTCGATGCTGGGCGGCGGGCGCGGGGTGATGAGCCAGCCCCTAGTCAAGACAGGCGATGGCCGTTTTGCTACCCCCGGCGGCACCGCGATCAGTTCCAACACGGCATCGGGCAAGCTGTCCACAAACGCCTTCGCCAAGGCCCCCGCGACCATCGGCAAGCCACCCATGACCCGCGCCGATGTGGCAAGCCGCGGCGGCTTTGGCAAGACGGCTAGTGCGCGCGGCACCTCGGTCGGTGGCTAGACGGTGACCGCTCAGGGGGGGCGCTGCCCCCCGTCCTGCGGACTCCCCCCGGAGTATTTTGACCAAGAAGAAACAGGATCGTGTTATCTTCTTCTTGGTCAAAATACTCCGGGGGTGCGGGGGCAGGGCCCCCGCGCGGCGGATCAGATCGACAGGCAGATGTATTTCATTTCCAGATAATCCTCGGCCCCGTGGTGCGACCCTTCGCGCCCCAGCCCCGATTGCTTGACCCCGCCAAACGGCGCCACCTCGGTCGAGATGATTCCGGTGTTGACCCCCACGATGCCGTATTCCAGCCCTTCCTGTACGCGGGTGATGCGGCCGATATCGCGGGCGTAGAAATAGCTGGCGAGGCCAAAGATCGTGGCATTGGCCTTTTCGATCACCTCTTCCTCGGTTTCGAACCGGAACAGGGGGGCCAGCGGGCCAAAGGTTTCCTCGTTCGTGACCAGCATCTCATCGGTGACATTGGCGACGACGGTGGGTTCAAAGAACGACCCGCCCAGTTCATGGCGTTTGCCGCCGGTGACGATTTCGCCGCCCTTGGCCAGTGCGTCATGGATATGTTCCTCGACCTTTTCCACCGCGGCCATGTTGACCAGCGGGCCGGTGGTCACGCCCTCTTTCAGCCCGTCGCCGACCTTCAGCCTGGCCACTGCCGCCGCCAGTTTTGCCGCAAAGGCGTCATAGACCCTTGCCTGCACATAGATGCGGTTGGCGCAGACGCAGGTCTGGCCGTTGTTGCGGAACTTGGACGCCATTGCCCCTTCCACGGCTGCATCCAGATCGGCATCGTCGAAGACGATGAAGGGCGCGTTGCCGCCCAGCTCCATCGAGCATTTCATCACCTGATCGGCCGCCTGCCGCATCAGGATGCGCCCCACCTCGGTTGAGCCGGTGAAGGTCAGCTTGCGCACGGTGGGGTTTTCGCAGAATTCCTTGCCGATGTCCGACGACCGCCTTGAGGTGATGACCGAGAAGATCCCCTTGGGCAGCCCCGCGCGTTCCCCCAGCACCGCCAGTGCCAGCGCCGACAGTGGCGTTTCCGCCGCGGGCCGCGCGACAAAGCCGCAGCCTACCGCCAGCGCCGGGCCGCATTTGCGCGTTATCATCGCATTGGGAAAGTTCCATGGCGTGATCGAGCCCACCACGCCGATCGGCTGCTTGATCACCGTGATGCGTTTGTCGCGCATGTGGCCGGGGATGGTTTCGCCGTAAATGCGCTTGGCCTCTTCGCCGAACCATTCGATGAAGCTGGCGCCATAGGCGATCTCGCCCTTGGCCTCGGCCAGCGGCTTGCCCATTTCGGCGGTCAGGATCGCGCCCAGATCGTCCTGGTTTTCCATCATCAGTTCAAACCAGCGGCGCATCACCGCGGCGCGTTCCTTGCCGGTGCGCGCGGCCCAGTCCTTCATTGCGATCCGCGCCGCTTCGATCGCACGGGCGGTCTCGGCGCGGCCAAGGTTGGGCACCTCGCAGATCACATCGCCGCGCGCGGGGTTGGTGACGGCAAAGGTCGACCCGTCGTCGGCCGCGATCCATGCGCCGGCAACATAGGCGCGCGTCGCCAGCAACGTCGGGTCTTTCAGCAGCGATCGCAGATCGGTCGCGGTATCAAGCATGATGTCCTCCCTCCCTGGGTATGGTAGGAAGGAACCATGCGGTGGGGGCAAAGTCCATCCCGGCAGCCGTACAGAGGGGGGACGATGACCACAGATCTGGATGATGCCTATGCCAATGCGGCCCATATTCCGGATGGCGCAGCCTATCCGGCGCGCTGGCGGGCGGCGTCAGGGGTATTTTGCGCGGCCCACCCGCCCCGGCGGATCGTCTATGGCCGTGCCGCGCGCGAATGGGCCTGGTTTTGGCAACCCGCAGGGGGCGCGCGGGGTCTGGCGGTGATCGTGCATGGGGGGTATTGGTTGCGCTTCTCGCCCGAGGATTTTGCGCATCTTGCGGCGGGTGCGCTGGCGGCGGGCTGGGCGGTGGCGGTGCCGGCCTATACGCTGGCCCCACAGGCGCGGCTGGCCGGGATCACGCAGCAGCTTGGCGCGGCGGTTGCGGTGTTATCCGAACAGGTTGCGGGGCCGATCCATCTGGCGGGGCATTCGGCCGGTGGCCACCTGGTCGCGCGGCTGGCCTGCGAAGATTCGCCCCTGCCTGCGGCTGTGGCCGCCCGCATCGCGCGTGTGGTTCCGATCTCGCCGCTGTCGGATCTGGCGCCGCTGATGCGGACCATGATGAATGCCGATTTGCGGATCGATGCGGCCGAGGCACGGGCCGAAAGCCCGCTGCATCTGCGCCCCCGCCCGGGGCAGGCAGTGCATGTCTGGGTTGGCGGGGCTGAACGCCCGGCCTTCCTGGATCAGGCTCGCTGGCTGGCTGAGGCCTGGGCCTGCCCGCTGACGATCGATACCGGGCGGCATCATTTCGATGTGATCGCCGGGCTGGAACATTCCTCGCCGCTGCTGTCGGCCTTCATCGGCTGAACCGCGCCCGCCAGGCCGGTTGCAGATCTCCGGGCATCGGCGTGGCGGCGTGAACCGCCCGCGCGATGGCCCGGGCCAGACAGCAGGCAGCAGCATGGCCCAGCGCAAAGGACCCGGCCAGCGGGTCGGCCAGGGGCCTCGCGCCGGTGGCCACGGCAAAGACCAGATCGCCATCCAGCGGCGTGTGGCTGGGCACGATCGCGCGCGCCATGCCGTCATGCGCGGCCACCGCCATGCGCTGGGCCTGTGCCTGTGTCAGGGCGGCATCCGTGGCGACAATGGCGATCGTCGTCGCTTCGCCCATCCGTTTCGCGGGTGGGGGCTCATGCCCCGGCGGGGGGGCGGTTCCGGGCCCAAGCCCGCCGAATTCGCCCGCCATTTCCCAGGGCGCGGCCCAGAACTGCGGCCCTTCGCCCATCACCACCGATCCCAGCGCATTGACCGCGACCAGCGCCCCGACCGTCACCCCGCTGTCCAGAACCGCCGAGGCGGACCCCAGCCCCCCCTTCAGATTTCCCGTCAGCGCGCCGTAACCCGCGCCAACCGACCCGATCGCGAAATCCGGGCGCGCGTCTTTCAGCGCCTCCCGGCCCAGCCGCCCATAGGGATTTTCCGTCCAGCCCTTGTCGCCACCATTGAGCAGATCGAACAGGATCGCACCCGGCACGATCGGTACGCGCATATCCCCCACGGCAAAGCCCCGCCCCATGGCGCGCAGCCCCCCGGCAACGCCCGAGGCCGCGTCCAGCCCGAACGCCGATCCGCCCGACAGAACCAGCGCGTCCACCTCTTGCACCAGCCGGTCCGGCGCCAGAAGGTCGGTTTCGCGCGTGCCGGGGGCACCGCCCATCACATGAACCGCCGCCGTGAAGGGACGGGCGCCCGCAAGCACCGTGGCCCCGCTGCGCAGGTCCCCGTCCTGCGCATTGCCGACCAGAAGACCCTCGACATCGGTGATCAGGTTGCGCCTGCCGGGCTTCATTTCTTGTCCTTTCATCTTGCCACAAATACCTCGGGGGGGGCGTTGCGGCCCCCGTCAAGGGGGCTGCAACGCCGGGGGGCAGCGCCCCCCCGGGCGCCCTCAGATGCAGCGTCCGCCATCGACCTCCAGCGCAACGCCCGTCACCATCGAGGCCTCATCAGAACACAGGTATAGCGCCGCCGCCGCCATATCTTCGGGCGTCGAAAACCGGCCGATCGGAATGCTTGACAGGAACTTTGCCCGCATGTCCGGCGTGTCCTCACCCATGAAGGATTTCAGCAGGGGCGTTTCGCCGGCGACCGGATTGATGGCGTTGACGCGCACACCGAAGGGCGCCAGTTCCACCGCCATCGCGCGCGTCGCGGTGATCATCCAGCCCTTCGAGGCATTGTACCAGCAAAGCCGCGGGCGCGGGCTGACCCCGGCGGTCGAGGCGACATTCAGGATCGCGCCGCGCCCGGCCGCCTTCATCATCGGCACGATGTGGCGCGTGGTCAGAAAGACCGATTTCGCGTTCACGGCAAGCACCCGGTCGAATTCGGCCTCGGCAACATCTTCCATCGGTTGCGGCAGGTGCGTGATACCGGCGTTGTTCACCAGAATGTCCAGCCCGCCCCATCTGTCGGCCGCAGCCCGGGCCATCGCGGCCACATCCGCATCGCGGCTGACGTCCACGGTCCAGGCGAGCCCGCCGATCTCATTGGCAAGCGCCTGCGCGGCGGGGCTGATGTCGGCCACCATGACCTGCGCGCCTTCGGCGGCAAAGCGCCGCGCGATCCCGGCCCCGAACCCCGAGGCCCCGCCGGTCACGATCGCCGTCTTGTCCTTCAACCGCATCTGCAATGTCCTTCGCTGTTTACGGCAGAGTGTCAGAATTTCGCCGTGAGGCAAGCACTGCCGCCGGGCGGGGGGCGCTGCCCCCCGGGCCTTGCCGCGCCCGTGCGGGGCGCGCCAAGGCCTCCCCCCGGGATATTTGGACAAAGCCGAAAGGGTCAGCCGTGCCAGGCAGCGACGGTCTTGAGGGTTGAAAACCCGTACAGCGCCTCAAAGCCCTTTTCGCGGCCGTGGCCGGATTTTCCGGTGCCGCCAAAGGGCAACTCGACCCCGCCGCCCGCGCCATAGTTGTTCAGATAGACTTGCCCCGCCCGCAGCCTGTGTGCCAGCCGCATCTGGCGGGCGCCATTTTCCGACCAGACGGCGGCGACCAGGCCATAGTCGGTGCCATTGGCGATGGCCACAGCCTCGTCTTCGTCATCGAAGGGGATGATCACCTGCGCGGGGCCAAAGATTTCCTCTTGCGCCAGCCGGTGATCGGGGCGTACGTCGGCCAGCAGGCGGGGGGCGACGTAATGGCCGCCCGGCGGGGCATCGGCCTCGATCCTGCCGATCGCGGCAACGCTCAGGTCACCGGCCAGCGCCAGGTAGCCTTCCACAACCGCCTTCTGACGCGCCGAGATCAGGGGTCCCAGGTCAAGATCGGACAGTGCGGGTCCCACCCGCAGCCTGGCATAGCTTGCGGCCATGCGCTCGACCACCTCGGCATGGCGCTTGCGTTCCACCAGAATGCGCGCACTGGCCGAACAGGTCTGGCCTGCATTCTGCACCCCCGCGTTCACCAGAAAGGGCAGGGCGCGATCAAGATCGGCATCGGCAAAGACCAGTTGCGGCGACTTGCCGCCAAGTTCCAGCGTGACCGGCACCACATTGCGGGCGGCGGCGGACTGGATCCGGATGCCGACGCCGACCGATCCGGTAAAGCTGATGTGGTTGACACCGGGGTGGGCGGCCAGCGCGGCGCCGGCTTCCTCGCCCAGGCCCGGGATCACATTCAGCGCGCCGGCGGGCAGCCCGGCCTCAACCGCGATGCGGGCAAAGGCCAGCGCGGTCAGGCTTGCCTCTTCGGCGGGTTTCAGTACCGCCGCATTGCCCATGGCCAGCGCCGCGCCCACGGAACGGCCAATGATCTGCATCGGATAGTTCCAGGGCACGATATGGGCGGTCACGCCATGCGGTTCGCGCAGGGTATAGGCGGTGTAGCCGGGTTGATAGGGGATCGTATGGCCCATCACCTTGTCGGCGGCGCCGGCGTAGAATTCCATGTAGCGCGCCAGCGCCAGTGCATCGGCCCGTGCCTGTGCCAGCGGCTTGCCGACATCCAGCGATTCCAGAACCGCCAGCGCCTCGGCCCGGTCGCTGACGATCTGCCCGATCCGGGCCAGGATGCGGCCACGCCGGACCGCACCCAGACGGCCCCAGTCGCCCGAGAGCGCAGCCCGTGCCGCGGTGACGGCCTCATCGACAGTGGCGGCATCGGCCCGGGCGATCTGGCCGATGATCTGCCCGGTCGAAGGGTTCTCGACCGGCAGATGCCGATCGCAGGGGCGCCAGTGCCCCCCGATCAGCAGTTCGGCGGGATTGAACCAGAGCGTCTGGCGCAGAAGTTCTTGGGTCATGGGCTTTGCTCCAGCCAGGCGGGGGGGATGCGCGGGGTCGCGGCCAGAAGCCGTTGCGTATAGGCATGTTTGGGGGTGGTGAGGACGGCCTCGGTCGGACCGGCCTCGACGATGCGGCCTGCCTGCATCACCAGCACCCGCGATGTCACCTGCCGCACGACCGACAGGTCATGCGAGATGAACAGGTAAGACAGCCGGTGGCTGTCGCGCAGGCGGGCAAGCAGATCAAGCACCTGCAGGCGAACCTGCACATCCAGCGCCGAGACGGCTTCATCCAGAACAATCAGCGCGGGGCGGATGATCAGCGCACGGGCGATGGCGATGCGCTGACGCTGGCCGCCGGAAAAGGCGTGGATGTATTTGCGCCCGTCATCGGGCGTCAGCCCCACCTCGCGCAGGCTTTCGGCGACGCGGTCTCGCCAGTCGGCCGGGCGTCCGGTCAGATGGAAGGGCTCGGCAATCAGTCGCTCGACCCGGTGGCGGGGGTTGAAACTGCCGTAAGGGTCCTGAAACACGACCTGCACCTGCGCGCGTTGCGGCCCCGGCATCAAGGGTCCGACAGCGTGCCCGGCCAGCCGGATCTGCCCGCCCTGCAAGGGATCAAGCCCCAGGATCGCGCGGGTCAGCGTCGACTTGCCACAGCCCGATTCCCCTACCAGGCCCAGGCTTTCGCCGGCCTGCAGGCAGAAGCTGACATCTGCCAGCGCCTGCAGTTCGGGGTGGGGGGCAAAGGGGGCGGGGCGCGCAAGCCGATAGATGCGTCGGGCGCGATCCACGACCAGAAGCGGCGCGCCCTCCTGTGCCGGGGAATTTGAGTATTTTTGCCAAGAAGAAGACCCTGCCGTTTCTTCTTGGTCCAAATACTCATGATCCGTCGGCGGGGCCGGGGGCGTGGGCGGTGGTCTGCGCGGGGCAGAGGCCGCGAACAGCGCGGCGGTATAGGGATGGGAGCGGGTGCGGAACAGGGCTTCGGTCGGGCCGGTTTCCACGATGCGGCCCGATTTCATCACCGCGACGCGATTGGCCATGCCCGCCACGACGGCCAGGTCATGGGTGATCAGCATCAGGGCCATGCCCTTTTCGGCGGCCAGATCGCGCAGAAGGTCCAGGATCTGCGCCTGGGTTGTCACATCCAGTGCCGTTGTGGGTTCATCCGCGATCAGAAGCCGGGGGCCTGCCGCGATGGCCAGCGCGATGGCGACGCGCTGGCGTTGCCCGCCGGACAGTTCATGTGGGTAAAGGGTCAGCGGAAAGCGGGATTCGGGCAGGCCGACGCGGTCCAGCCGGTCGCGCGCGATCGCCAGCGCCCCGGTCCGGGGCATGGCCTTGTGCACCCGCAGCGTTTCGGCGACCTGATCGCCGATGGTCATCAGCGGGTTCAGCGCGGTCATAGGTTCCTGAAAGATCATCCCGATCCGGTTGCCGCGCAGGGCGCACAGGGCGCGTTCGGGCAGCGACAGCAGATCCTGGCCTTCAAGGACGACGCGGCCGGCGGCGCGGGCGCCCTGGGGCAGCAGGCCGATGGCGGCCAGCGCGGTCATCGACTTGCCTGATCCGCTTTCACCGACGACGCCCAGCGTTTCCCCGGGCGCAATCGTCAGTGAGATTTCTGACAGGACCGGCGTGGACCCGATGTGGACCGACAGATCCTGAATTGACAGCAGCGTCATGCAAGCCGCCCCCGCAGCCGGGGGTCAAGCGCATCGCGCAGACCATCGCCCAGCAGGTTCAGCCCCAGCACCGTGACCACGATCGCAAGCCCGGGTGCCAGTGCCACATGGGGGGCCAGCGTCACCATCGTCTGCGCCTCGGCCAGCATCCGGCCCCAGCTGGGCGTGGGCGGCTGGGCACCCAGGCCCACATAGCTCAGCCCCGCCTCGGCCAGAACGCCCAGCGAGAACTGGATCGTGCCCTGCACGATCAGCAGGTTGGCGATGTTGGGCAGGATGTGTTCGCCCGAAATCCGCGCCCGCCCCTTGCCCGCCACCTGTGCTGCGCGGATGTAATCCAGCGTCCACAGGCTGAGCGCGCCGGCGCGGGCCACGCGGGCGAAGACGGGGATGTTGAAGATGCCGATGGCGATGATCGCATTGGTGGCCGAGGGGCCGAAGACGGCGGTGATCAGGATGGCGATCACAAGGCTGGGAAAGGCAAAGATCAGGTCGTTGCCGCGCATGATCAGCTCATCGGGCCAGCTGCCGCGCCGGGCCGCGGCGGTCAGGCCAAGCGGCACGCCCAGGCCCATGCCGATGCCCACCGCCACCAGCGCCACCGCCAGCGAGGTGCGCGCCCCCGACATCAGCATCGAGGCGATGTCGCGCCCGAAATGATCGGTGCCCGCCCAATGCGCCAGCGATGGCGGCTGCAGGCGTTGCGCGATGGCCATCCGGGTCACGTCATGCGGGGTCCAGACCAGCGACAGCAGGGCCGCGGCCAGGGCTGCAAGGCACAGTGCGGTGCCAAGGATCAGGGCGGGTCTCATGCGCGGTGCCTTAGTCTTGGGTCGATCGCGGCATAGGCCAGATCGGTCAGGAAGGTCACAAGGATCACCGCCAGCACAAGGATCATCACCACCGATTCCACCACGATCAGGTCGCGCTGGGTGATCGCCTGAAAGATCAGACGCCCAAGGCCGGGCAGGTAGAACACATTCTCGATGATGATCGCGCCCGCCAGCAGGAAGGAAAACTGCATGCCCAGGATGGTCAGCACCGGGATCAGGGCGTTGCGGAAGGCATGGCGGGTCAGCGCGCGGCCCTGGCTGAGGCCCTTGGCGCGGGCGGTGCGGATGTAATCCTGGCCCATCGTTTCAATCAGCGCGGATCGCAGTACACGCGCCAGGATCGCGGCCTGTGGCAGCGCCAGTGCCACCGCAGGCAGCACCAGCGCGCGCAGGGCGGCCAGGGGATCGGCCCAGCCCGGAAAGCCGCCGGCCGGGAACAGCCGCCATTGCACCGCGAAGACCAGCACCAGCAGCATCGCGAACCAGAAGTTCGGCACCGCGATGCCCAGCTGGGTGGCCCCGATCACCGCCGCATCCGCCGCCCGCCCGCGCCGCGCCGCCGCCAGAAGCCCTGTCGGCAGCGCCAGCGCCGTCGACAGCGCCAGCGCCAGCGCCGCAAGCGGCAGCGACACCGCCAGCCGGTCGGCGACCAGATCCGCCACCGGCACCTTGTAGGTATAGGAAACCCCGAAATCGCCGCGCAGCATGCCGCCCAGCCATGACAGGTAGCGCGCGGGCAGCGACTGGTTCAGGCCCAGCGTCTCACGCAGGGCCGCCACCGTATCGGGGCTTGCGTTCAGGCCCAGCATATAGGCCGCCGGATCGCCCGGGATCACCTCGATCATGGCAAAGATGACAAGGCTGGCCACGATCAGGCTTGTCGCGAGCGACAGGGCGCGGTTGATCAGATAGCGCGTCATCGGGTCCCCCTTCCGGCGAAGGCTGGCCCGGCGCGCGCCCGTGGTCAAGGTGTGCAACTGGCCGGGCGGCAAGGTTTTTTCGCGCGCCGGGGGAACCTTTGCGCCCCGGCAGGGTTGACGGGCCATGCGTGGCGGGCGCTGATAGCCGGACCCGGTGCGCGCGGGAATCGATTTTAGCGGGGGCTGACTGCCGTGAAAGCCATTTTGATCCGATCCATCCGCCCGGGCCTGGGCATGCTAATTCTGGTGGCCCTTGCTGCCTGCGGCGGGGCGCCCACGCAAAGCAGCCGTGGCGGCGCGGTGCCGGTCGAATATCAGGCGCGTCAGGATGGCGATCGGGTGATTCCTGCGGTCAACCCCGCCTATCTGACCGAGCGCAACACGCGCCGCTGGGTTAAATATCAGGGCCCCGAGGCGCCCGGCACGATCGTCGTCGATCCCCATGCGCGGCTTTTGTATCACGTCACCGAACCCGGGCTGGCGATGCGCTTTGGCATCGCCGTCGGCCAGGAAGGGCGTGGGTTCACCGGGTCGGCCGTGGTGCAGCGCAAGCAGGAATATCCCTATTGGGCACCGACGAAAAACATGATCCGGCAGGACCCCGAACTTTACGGCCCGCTGGCGGCGGGGCTGCCGGGGGGGCTGGACAATCCGCTGGGCGCGCGGGCGCTGTATCTGTATCGCAACGGGCGCGACACGATGTACCGCATCCATGGCACGATGGACCCAGGCTCGATCGGCAAGGCGACCTCGGCGGGCTGTATCCGGCTGTTCAATCAGGACATCATCGACCTGTATGACGAGATGGACCTTGGCACGCGGGTCAAGGTGCGCACGCGTGCCGAAAGCCTGGCGCTGGAAGGGCCGATGGTGGAACTGTCCTCGGGCTATCTGGTGCCGGCCAGCGATGTCGCCGCGATTGAGGCGGATCGCGCGGCGCTGGCGGCGGGCACGGTGGTTCCCGCCTCGGTCGTCGAGACCGAGGCGCGGGCGCGCGCCATCCGCGATGCGGAACTGCGCGGCAGCCCGGGCTAGGGCCGCCCGCGCCGGGGGGGCCGGGTCAGCGCAGCACGATCACATAGTCCTTGCGCGTGGTTTCCTGCACCTCCCAGGTTCCGGTGAAACCGGGCCGGATCACAAAGCTGTCGCCGGGCCCGACCTGCATCCGGGTGCCGTCATCGCCGGTGATCACCGAACGCCCCGCCAGAATGCGGCAATATTCCCATTCGTCATAGGCGACGCGCCAGGTGCCGGGGGTAGATTGCCAGATGCCGCAATAAAGCCCGTCACGGTCTTCGGCATTCCAGGTGGTATGGACCGGATCACCCGCCAGCACCCGGGCGGGATCGGGGCGGGTGATTTCGGGTTCGGCGGCGTCAGGCGTCAGGGGGAACAGGTTCATCGGGTCTTTCACAGTGGGCCTGGCGGGCGGCGCATGACGGGGCGCAGGTCTTGGCCCGGCATCGGGGAAAGCAGGGCGGGCGGCGCCGGTCCGGGCCGCCCGCGCCGGGTCAGTCGGTCCAGCGCACCTGCGTCAGATCATTGGCCTGGGTGGGGGCATTTTCCCAAAGCCCTTCGATGCGGGCATCCGCAACCCCGGTCTTGGCCAGCTGGAACAGATAGCCATTGACGTAATCCTGCGCGATCATGTCCTGCGCGGATTTCAGCAGGGCGCTGCGTTCGGCCGGGTCGGCGGTGCGGCCCAGTTCCCCCATCAGGGTCACGAATTCCGGCCGGGCATAGCCGAAATAGTAATCCTCACGCGCGTAGATATCGATATCGGCGGGTTCGGTATGGCTGATGATGGTCAGGTCGAAATCCTTGCCCTTGAACACCTGTTCCAGCCATTGCGCCCATTCCAGGTTGGTGATCTGGGTCTTGATCCCCACGGCGGCCAGTTGGGCCGCGATGATCTCGCCGCCGCGGCGGGCATAGGTCGGTGGCGGCAGCGCCAGGCGCAGGGTCAGATCGGCCACGCCCGCCGTTTCCAGCAGGGCGCGGGCCTTGTCGGGATCATGCGCGGACAGGGCGGTCAGATCCTGGTAATCGGGGTTGTGCGGCGCGAAATGGGTGCCGATCGGGGTGCCATAGCCGAACATCGCGCCGTCGATCACCTCTTGGCGGTTGATCGCATGGGCGATGGCCTGGCGCACGCGCACATCATCCAGCGGTGCCTTGCGGTTGTTCATCGCCAGGATCGTCTCGCCCTCGGTCGATCCGACGATGACCCTGAAGCGGGGATCCGCCTCAAGCTGGGGCAGGGTTTCGGGGGCGGGGAAGTTCGGGAAGGCATCCACATCGCCCGCCATCATCGCCGCAAAGGCCGCGGTCGGGTCGGGGATGAAGCGGAAGGTGGCGGTCTGCAGCGCCGGCTTTTCGCCCCAATAGTCAGCAAAGGCCTGCAGCGTGACACGGTCGCCCTGCACCCATTCGCCAAAGCTGAAGGGGCCGGTTCCGACCGGCCGGGTCGCCAGGTCGGCGGCGGTTTCGGGGGCCACGATCACCGCATCGCCCCAGGCCATCTTGAAGGGGAAGGCCCCGTCCGGCGCCGACAGCGTCACGCGCACGGTGGCCGGGTCCACCACCTCGACCGTGGCGATGCCGGCAAACAGCGCCTTTTGCGCGTTGGCGCTGTCTTCGGCGCGGGCACGGTCCAGGGTGAACCTGACATCCTCGGCGTCAAATCCGCTGCCATCGTGAAAGCGTACGCCCTGGCGCAGGTGAAAGGTATAGGTGGTGCCGTCGTCGGACACGTCCCAGCGTTCGGCAAGGCCTGGGCGGATCGCGCCATCGGGGCCGAATCGCGTCAAGCCTTCGAAGACATTGGCATAGACCACTTCGTCGATCGCCGCGGCGGCACCGGCGGTCGGGTCAAGGTTTGGCGGTTCCAGCACCATGCCCAGCGTGATGGCGTCCGGCGCGGCAAGGGCTGTTCCCGTGCACAGCGCGACAATGGCGGCAGAGATGGTCAGGCGATGGATCATCAGGCTTCCCCTTGATTGCAGGGCCATAATCACAGGCCCGCAGGGGCCTGCGTGCCCCTGCTTTTGGCGCATGATTGACCCGATCACGGGCGCCGATCAAGCAATTTGGCGCGCCCGCTTTGACCAGTCGGGAAAAGATTGCGCGTTCTGCATCGCAGAAGAAATATTCTTTCTTCCCGCGCCTTAACGTTTTAAGACCCGTGACGAAGAAACCCCAGGGAGGTCGCCATGAGTGTCACCGGACAGGCCCGTGCACGGATGCCCGCCGATATTGCCGCGCAGAAGGGCGGCGCGCCGATCGTCTGTCTGACGGCCTATACCACGCCGGTGGCCCGGCTGGTGGATGCGCATTGCGACCTGATCCTGGTGGGGGATTCGGTGGGGATGGTGCTGCATGGCCTGCCCTCGACCCTTGGCGTGACGATGGAGATGATGATCCTGCACGCCTGCGCGGTGGCGCGCGGCGCATCGCGGGCGCTGATCGTCGTGGACATGCCCTTTGGCAGTTATGAGGAAGGCCCCGAACAGGCCTTTCGCAATGCCGCGCGGATCATGGCGGAAACCGGGGCAGGCGCGGTCAAGCTGGAAGGCGGGCGGCACATGGCCGACACCATCGCCTTTCTGGTGGCGCGCGGCATTCCGGTGATGGGCCATGTCGGGCTGACGCCGCAATCGGTGAATACACTGGGCGGCTACAAGGTGCAGGGCCGGGGCGCCGATGCCGAACGCCTGCGCGCCGATGCCCGGGCCGTGGCCGGGGCGGGGGCCTTTGCGGTGGTGCTGGAAAAGGTGCCCGCGCGGCTGGCCGATGCGGTGACGGCCGAGTTGCCCATTCCCACGATCGGCATCGGCGCGGGGGCGGGCTGTGACGGGCAGGTTCTGGTGGTCGATGACATGCTGGGCCTGTTCACCGATTTCAAACCGAAATTCGTGAAACGCTTTGGCGAGCTTGGCGCCGCCGCCGAGACCGCCGTGGCCGCCTATGCCGGTGAGGTGCGCGCGCGCCGCTTTCCCGGTCCCGAACATGTCTTTGCCGATGAGGGGGCGAAATGACCCAGGTGATCCGCACCAGCGCCGAGCTGCAGGAAAAGGTCGCGGGATGGAAACGTTCGGGCATGCTGGTGGGCGTGGTGCCCACGATGGGCGCGCTGCATGACGGGCATCTGAGCCTGGCCCGCGCGGCGCGTGCGCAATCGGACCGGGTGATCGTGACGATCTTTGTCAATCCGATGCAGTTCAACAACCCCGAAGATCTTAAGAAATACCCCCGGGATGAGGCGCATGACCTGGCCCTGTTGCAGGCGGAAGGGGTCGATGTGCTGTTCGCGCCGGGCGTGGATGAGGTGTATCCCGACGGTTTTGCCACCACGGTATCCGTGACGGGCGTGTCAGAACCGCTGGAGGGCGCCTTCCGTCCGGGTCATTTCGACGGCGTGGCGACGGTGGTGTCCAAGCTGTTCGGCATGACCCAGGCGGGCCGCGCCTTCTTTGGCGAAAAGGACTGGCAGCAGTTGCAGGTGGTCCGCCGGCTGGTGGCCGATCTGAACATTCCGGTGCGCATCATCGGCTGCCCCACGATCCGCGAGGCGGATGGTCTGGCGATGTCGTCGCGCAATGTGCGCCTGTCGGCCGCCGAACGCACGCTGGCCCCGCAGCTGCATGCGCAGATGCAGGCTGCGGTCGGGGCGATCCGTGCCGGCACGCAGGCTGCGGCGGCGCTGGAGACGACCCGCGCCGCGCTGGCGGGGGCGGGGTTCGGTCCGGTGGAATATCTGGAATTGCGGTCGGTTGAAGGGCTGCGCCCGCTGTCGTCGCTGTCCGAACCCGCCCGGCTTCTGGCGGCGGTCTGGCTGGGCGATGTGCGGCTGATCGACAATATCGCCGTCTGAGGGCGGGTCAGGGCGTCTGCCGTTCGGGGGGCGCCAGCAGTTCGGCCAGCACCAGCGCCATGACGCGGGCGCTGTCGGCCATGTCGTCGACGCCCACCCATTCGTCGGGCTGATGCGCCAGCGCCAGAACGCCCGGCCCGTAGGCGATGCAGTTCTTCAGCCGCCCGATCCGGTCGATGTGCTTCTGGTCATAGGTGCCGGGCGAGACGACATAGCGCGCCTGCCGGCCCAGCACCGCCTCGATCGCGGCGGCGGTGGACCGCACGATCGGGGCGTTCTTGTCGGTCATCGTGGGCTGTACCGCAAACAGGTCGCGGATTTCATAGCTGAAGCTGGGGCGCCGGGCCTTCACGCGTTCCAGCAGGGCGGTGACTTCGTGTTTCACCTCGGCCAGGTCTTCCTCGATCAGGAAGCGGCGGTCGATGATGATGCGGCAGCGGTCGGCCACGCAGGGCGCGGGCAGGCCGGTAAAGCCAGGTTCAGGGTCCGGCTCGCCGCCGTGGATCGAATTGATGTTCAGCGTCGATTGCCGCGCGCCTTCGGGGATCACGGGCATCGCCGTGTGCTTGCCCGCCAGCAGGGGGTAAAGCGTGTCCTCGATTTCCGCCAGAACGGCGCCCATGTGGCGGATCGCGCTGTCGCCCAGAAACGGCATGGACCCATGGGCGATGCGCCCCTGCGTTTCGATTTCCGCCCACCAGACGCCGCGGTGGCCAAGGCAGATCTGGTCCTTGTGCAGGGGTTCGGGGATGATGACATGCTGCACCCGGTCGGGCGCGAAAAAGCCACGCCCGGCCAGATAGGCCACGCCGCCATAGCCGCCGGTTTCTTCATCCGCGGTGGCCGAAATCTCGATCGCGCCGGTGAAATCGGGGCAGGCGGCGATGAAGGCCTCGGCCGCGATGATGCTGGCGGCCAGGCCCCCCTTCATGTCGCAGGCGCCGCGGCCATAGACCTTGCCGTCATCCAGTTCCCCGCCGAACGGATCACGGGTCCAGCCGTGCCCAACCTCAACCACATCGTGGTGCGAGTTGAAGTGCACGCATTCGCCGGGGGCGGCCCCGTCACGCCGTGCGACGATGTTCCAGCGGGGATATTTGTCGCTGTCGCCGGGGGCGCCGGTGGCACGGATCATCTGGATCGCAAAGCCCTGCGGTTCCAGCCGTGCGGCCAGATAATCGCAGATTTCACGATAATTCCGTCCCGGCGGGTTCAGCGTCGGAATACGGATCAGATCCTGCGCAAGCGCGATCAGATCCTTGCGGCGGGTGGCGATTTCCTGGGCAATCCGGTTTTCCATGGCCAAACGCTAGCGGGGCGATCGGCGCCGGGCAAGTCCGGCGTGGCCCGGGGCGGACAAAGGCGCTATGGTCGGGGCAACTGCGGAGTGAAACGATGATCGCACTAATCCAGCTGGCCTTTTTCGGATCTCTGGTCCTGATCCTGATCTATGTGATGGTATCGGCCTATTCCCGTTCGACCGCGCGCGAACGGCTGGAAAAACGCTGGGACGAAGGCACCGAGCCGGGGGCTGCAACCTTTGAACGCGATGCCTATATCGAGGAAGGAATGCGGGCCTATGAACGAAGCCTGCGCAGGAAACTGATCTGGCTGGTGTTTGTCATTCCGGTCGCGGTGGTCGCGCTGGTGGTCTATCTGGTCAATTATGCATGAGGCGGCGATGAAATATGTGAAATGGACCCTGCTGGCGCTGGTTGCGCTGACCATCTTCGGGTTTTTCCACTACACATTGCCACAGCATGACATCGTGCGCATCGTGGGTACCGAAAACCGGCGGATCGATTTTGGTGAAAACTCGATCTTCTGGGCCTCGCCCGATGTGGGCACGGCTGCGGGGACCAGCCGCGATGTGTTCTTCATCCAGACGGTGCAGCCCGATGGCAAGCCGATGGTCTACCGCAATGAGGATACCGGCTGGGGTTGGCCGCCCTATTTCAAGCTGGACAGTTCCAACCTGCAGACCGAGGCGACCGCGCTTGTATCCCCGGCCGAGGCGCCGAAATGGGTGTCGGTCACCCATTACGGCTGGCGCAACGAATGGCTGACGATCTTTCCCAATGCGGTGGCGGTCAAGGTGGTGTCCGGGCCGGATGCGCGGATCATCCCTTGGGTGAACATCGTGATCCTGACGCTGATCGGGGCGGCGCTTTTGTATCTGCGGGCGATGTGGCGGCAGTTCCGCGAACGGTCGATCGACCCGATGCTGGAGGACGTGGGCGAGGCCTGGGACGGGGTTGAGGATCGCGCCGATGCCGCAGGCGCGCGCGCCAAAGGGGCCTGGGCGCGGCTGCGGCATCGGTTCCGGCGCTAGGGGTCATTCCCCGTAGGGAATCCAGATGTTCTTGACCTGAACGGCATGGGCCAGAAAATCGCGGCCCTGCCCCTGCGGGCCGTGCCAGTCGCGGTTCGGCAAGACCCAGGTGGCCTTCAGGTTTCCCGCGCTTTCGGCCTCGACCATCGCCGGGTCGGGGCCGCAGGACCACAGCGCCGCCACATCGTCGTGCCGGGCCAGCGTGCGGGTCAGGTCGTCCCGGTCGCCGGTGACGATGTTGACCACGCCGCCCGGCAGGTCCGAGGTGTCGAAAACCTGGTAAAGGTCGGTGGCGGCCAGCGGCATCGATGGGGCCGGGATCGCCACGACCCGGTTACCCATGGCGATGGCGGGCAACACCAGGCTGGCAAAGCCCAGAAGCGGCGCGGCATTGGGACAGGCGAGGCCCATCACGCCCCAGGGTTCGTGCATGGCCAGCGTGACATGACGCGATTTGGTGGCATGGACCGCGCCATCGAACTTGTCGGCCTGCGCGGCATACCAGAAGGCGCGCCGGATCGTGGCGGCGACCTCGGCCTTGTCATGCCCGGCCTCTTTCAGGCGCGCTTCGAATTCGGTCTGCCGGGCTGACAGGTTTTCGGCGATGTAATACAGCACCTGCGCGCGGTTGTGGCCGGTGGCCTTGCCCCAGGCGGCGGCCTTGTGTGCGGCCTCGACCGCGTTGCGGATGTCCTTGCGGTTGCCAAGCGGCGTCAGGCCGATTTCGCGGCCCCGATGCGTGATGGCGTAAGAGTGGCCGCCATCGGGGCGCTTTTGCGCGCCGCCGATATACAGCTTGGCTGTCCGGTCGATGCCGGACGCTGCGGGCACGCCCGGCAGTGGCGTGGCATCAAGTGGCGCAGGCGCGGTCTCGGCCAGCGGCTTTGGATCGGGCACCCGCAGATAGGCCGCCATCCCCTCACGCCCGCCTTCGCGGCCAAAGCCCGATTCGCGCATGCCGCCAAAGCCCGCGCCCGCGTCGAAGACATTGGTGCAGTTGATCCAGACCACCCCCGCCTTGACCCGTGCCGCAATATCGGTGGCCAGCGTGATGTTTTCCGACCAGATCGAGGCGGAAAGCCCGTAGCGCGTATTGTTGGCCAGTTCGACCGCCTCGTCGGGTGTGCGGAAGGTGGTCAGCGTGGCGACGGGGCCAAAGATTTCCTCGACCATCGCGGGATTGGCAGGCTGGGCCCCGGTCAGAAACCCGGGGGCGAAGAAGCAGCCTTTGGCGGGCAGTTGCATTTCGGCCTGCACCAGATGCGCGCCCGCCGCCTCGCCGCGCGCAACCAGATCGCGGATGCGCGCCAGTTGCACCGGATGCACGATGGCGCCGATGTCGGTGCATTTGTCCAGCGGGTCGCCCATGCGCAGCTTGCCCAGCCGTGCGGTCAGGCGTGCGGTGAAATCGGCCACCGCCGCCTCGGCCACCAGCAGGCGGGACCCCGCGCAGCAGACCTGGCCCTGGTTGAACCAGATCGCATCGACCACGCCCTCGACCGCGGCATCCAGATCGGCATCGGCAAAGACGATGAAGGGCGATTTGCCGCCCAGTTCCAGCGTCAGTGCCTTGGCCGACCCGGCGGTGGCGCGGCGGATCACGCGCCCCACCTCGGTCGATCCGGTGAAGGCGATCTTGTCCACGGGGGCAGCGACCAGCGCGGCCCCGGTATCGCCATCGCCGGTGACGATGTTGACCACGCCGCGGGGCAGGCCGATTTCCGCGCAGATCTCGGCAAAGGCCAGCGCGGTCAGCGGCGTGTATTCGGCGGGTTTCAGCACCACCGTGTTGCCCGCGGCCAGTGCGGGGGCGACCTTCCAGGCCAGCATCAGCAGCGGAAAGTTCCACGGGATGATCTGGCCGCAGACGCCCTGCGGCGCGACACCGGGGAATTCATCGGCCAGAATTTCGGCCCAGCCGGCGTGGTGGTAGAAATGGCGGATCACCAGCGGCAGGTCGATGTCGCGCGCCTCGCGGATCGGTTTGCCGTTGTCCAGCACCTCCAGCACCGACAGGAAGCGTTCGCGTTTCTGGATGTGACGGGCGATGGCGTAAAGCCACGTCGCGCGTTCGTGCCCCGACAGCGCGGCCCATTTCGGCTGCGCCTTGCGCGCGGCGGCCACGGCGGCGGCAATATCGGCGGGCGTGCCCTGCGTCACCTCGGCCAGGGCTTCGCCGGTGGCGGGATCGGTGGTGCCAAAGACCTGACCCGGCGCGGTGAAGGTGCCGTTGATGAAATGTCCGAAACGGCCACGCGCGGCCAGCCAGGCGCGGACCTCGGTCGTGGCCTCGGGGGCGGGGCCATAGTCCATCGTCTCAAGGATATCGGTCACGGTCGGCATCTTTCCCTCAGGCGATGGCGTGGCGGCTGGTGGACGCATAGCGCCCGGTGACGTGGTGATCCAACTGCCGCTCGATATCGGCCAGCATCGAGGACGCGCCCAGGCGGAACAGGCCGGGGCGCAGCCAGTCGGTGCCCAGTTCCTCTTTCATCAGGATCTGCCAGGCCAGTGCATCCCTGGCCGTCTTCATCCCGCCTGCGGGTTTGAAGCCGACGCGGAAGCCGGTCCGCGCGCCATAGTCGCGCAGCGCCCGCACCATGGTCAACGACACCGGAAGGGTGGCGTTCACCCCTTCCTTGCCCGTCGAGGTCTTGATGAAATCGGCACCCGCCTGCATCGCCACCATGCTGGCCTTGTAGACATTGCGCAGCGTTTTCAGATCGCCGGTGGCCAGAATCGCCTTCATATGCGCGGGCCCGCAAGCCTCGCGCATGGCGGCGACCTCATCATAAAGCGCGGCCCAGTCGGCGCGCAGCGCATGGGCGCGGGTGATAACGATGTCGATTTCCTGCGCACCCTGACCCACGGCATAACGGATTTCGGCCAGTCGCAGGTCCAGCGGCATCAGCCCCGCCGGAAAGCCCGTCGCGACCGAAGCGACGGGAATGCCTGACCCGTCCAGCGCGCGCGCGGCGGCGGCGACCATGGTGGGATAGACGCAGACTGCCCCGGTCCGGGCCGAAGCCAGGCCAAGGCCTTCAAGGATGTGATCGGCCAGCGGGTTGCGCGCCTTGGCGCACAGTCGTTCAACCCGCGCTTCGGTGTCGTCGCCCGCAAGCGTCGTCAGATCCATGCAGCGGATCGCGTTGACCAGCCAGGCCGCCTGCCATTCCTTCTTGAGACTGCGCCGGGTTGCCAGCGTTTCGGCGCGTCGTTCGGCGGCGGGGGTGTTGACGGCGGCTTGATCGAACCAGTCCGTCGCCAGCGGCACCCCGGGATTGTGCGGCAAAACGGTGGCGCCCGTGCCTGGGGTCAGGGCCGAGGTGGTGTTCGCCGGGGTATCGGGCATGACATGTCCCTGTTGGCTACGCGCGTCCCGTGCCGGGCGCGCGGGTAATCCGCAAAGGCTAGCGAAAGCCTCATGCGGCTTCAACCGGGCCAAGACCGCCCCGAACCGTGCAGGGCCCCACCCGGGCGGGGCCTTGCACGGCTTGTGGTGGGTCAGGCGTTCGCGGCCCGGATCTGGTCGGCGGCGTCCTTGTTGTAGGCAACGCCCTTGGTGTCGAACAGCTGATCCAGCTCGCCCGACAGGGTCATCTCGGTCACGATATCGCAGCCGCCGACGAATTCGCCCTTGACGTAAAGCTGCGGAATCGTCGGCCAGTCCGAGAAATCCTTGATCCCCTGGCGGATGTCGGCATCGGCCAGAACGTTCACGTCCTTGTAGCTGACGCCCATGAAGTTCAATACGCCGGCCACACGGCTGGAAAAGCCGCATTGCGGCATTTCCTTGGTGCCCTTCATGAAAAGCACCACGTCATTGGCGGCGATGTCCTGCTTGATCTGGTCGATTGCGGTCATGTGTCTGTTCCTGTTCGCGGTCCGTCCGCTGTCGTGTTGCATTCCTGTGTGCCCGGCGCTTTGACGAAAGTCAGGCCCGCCCACAGTCATCGCCCCTCAGTCGGGCGCCTTTGTGGTCAGCGCCAGGGCGTGAAGCGCACCATTGGGCCCATCCATGGCACCCTGCAGCGCGGCATAGACGGCGCGTTGCTGCTGCACCCGGTTCATGCCCTTGAACGAGGCGTCAATGACCTCTGCCGCCCAGTGGTTCCCGTCCCCGGCCAGATCGGTGATGGTGATCTTTGCATCCGGAAACCGGCTGCGGATCAGGGCTTCGATGTCGTGGGCTTCCATCGGCATGGCGTTCTCCTCGCGTCCTTTCGGGGAATCTAGGCCGCACGGGGCGGGCCCGCAAGGGCCAGCTGTTCTTCCAGCTCCGCGGGCGGAAGCCTCCGGCGGGAGTATTTCAGCCAAGAAGAAGCGGCTGTTTCATCTTGCTGAAAATACCTTCGGGGGGTGCGGGGGGCAGACAGCCCCCCGTCTTCCGGGTTCAGCCTTCGATCGCTTTGGCGAAGGCTGAACGGTACAGCGTGCGCAGCACGGCCAGCGGTGCGCTGTCCCCACCCAGCGTGACCGTGTCGCCGCCGAACTGGCCTGCCAGCGCCACCGGAACACCGGCCGCCTTGGCGGCAGCGGTCAGCGCGGCAAGGTCAGAGGCGGCAACCGCCACAAGGTAGCGGGCCTGATCCTCGCCAAAGAGGAAACCGGTGTCGCCGGCGTCCAGCGTGATGCCGATACCCGCCGCCTCGGCCATTTCGAACGCGGCCAGCGCCAGCCCGCCGTCGGACAGGTCGCTGGCGGCCTTCACCAGCTTGCGGTTGGCGCGCAGGAATTCGCCGTTGCGCCGTTCCGTCGCCAGATCCACGGGGGGGGCGTCGCCCTCTTCGATGCCGAAGGCTTCACAGGCCAGGGCCGACTGGCCCAGATGACCACGGGTTTCGCCGATCACGACGGCCAGATCGCCCGCGCCGGGGGGGCCTGCGATCAGCTGATCCAGCGTGGCGAGCAGGCCCACGGCGCCGATGGTGGGCGTGGGCAGGATGCCCTTGCCGTCGGTTTCATTGTAAAGTGACACGTTGCCCGACACGATCGGGAAGTCGAGTGCGCGGCAGGCCTCGCCAATGCCCTTGATGGCGCCGACGAACTGGCCCATGATTTCCGGCTTTTCGGGATTGCCGAAGTTCAGGTTGTCGGTTGCGGCCAGCGGCGTCGCGCCGACTGCGGTCAGGTTGCGCCAGGCTTCGGCCACGGCCTGCTTGCCGCCTTCAAAGGGGTTGGCGCGCACATAGCGCGGGGTGACGTCGCTGGTGAAGGCCAGCGCCTTTTCGGTGCCATGCACGCGGACCACGCCGGCGCCCAGACCGGGACGGCGTACGGTGTCGGCGCCAACCTGCGTGTCATATTGTTCCCAGACCCAACCCTTGTGGGCGTAGTTGGGCGAACCGATCAGTGCCTTCAGCGCCGCGATCGGCGTGATCGCAGGCAGGCCGGGGAAGGGTTTGGCGGCGGGCGTTTCCACCCAGGGCCGGTCATATTCCGGTGCGCTGGAGGACAGTTTCGACAGCGGCAGATCGGCCTTTACCTCATTGCCATGCAGGATCAGGAAGCGGTCCTCGGCGATGGTTTCGCCGACGATGGCGAAATCGAGATCCCATTTTTCAAAGATCGCCCGCGCCTCGGCCTCTTTTTCGGGCTTCAGCACCATGAGCATGCGTTCCTGCGATTCGGACAGCATCATCTCATAGGCGGTCATGTTCTTTTCGCGCTGCGGCACGGCATCCAGTTGCAGCTTGATGCCAAGGCCGCCCTTGTCACCCATTTCCACCGCCGAGCAGGTCAGGCCCGCGGCGCCCATGTCCTGGATCGAGATCACCGAATCCGAGGCCATCAGTTCAAGGCAGGCTTCCAGCAGGCATTTTTCGGTGAAGGGGTCGCCGACCTGCACGGTGGGGCGCTTTTCCTCGATCGTGTCGTCGAATTCGGCGCTGGCCATGGTGGCGCCGCCGACGCCGTCGCGGCCGGTCTTGGCACCCAGATAGACCACCGGCATGCCCACGCCCGAGGCGGCGGAATAAAAGATCTTGTCGGCATCGGCCAGGCCCGCGGCAAAGGCGTTCACAAGGCAGTTGCCGTTATAGGCGGCGTGGAAGCGTACCTCGCCACCCACGTTCGGCACGCCAAAGGCATTGCCATAGGCGCCGATGCCTTCGACCACGCCCTTGACCAGATGCGCGGTTTTCGGATGCGAAGGCAGGCCGAAGCTGAGCGCGTCCATCGCCGCGATCGGGCGCGCGCCCATGGTGAAGACGTCGCGCAGGATGCCGCCCACGCCCGTGGCCGCGCCCTGATGCGGCTCGATATAGCTGGGGTGGTTGTGGCTTTCCATCTTGAAGACCACGGCCTGCCCGTCGCCGATGTCGACGACGCCTGCATTTTCGCCCGGGCCGCAGATCACCTGCGGGCCGGTGGTGTGCAGCGTGCGCAGCCATTTCTTCGAGGATTTATAGGAACAATGTTCGTTCCACATCGCCGAGAAGATGCCGAGTTCCGTGAAGCTCGGCTGGCGGCCGATGATGTCCAGGATGCGATCGTATTCGTCGGGCTTGAGCCCGTGCGCGGCGATCAGGTCGGGGTTGATCTTCGGCTCTTCCATCGGGGCCTCCTCGTGCAGATGCCGCCTCTTAGAACAGGGGGGGCTTTCGGGAAAGGCCGATTTGGTGCGAAAAGCGTGGAATTCTGGCGCAGGGCAAAAAAAAGGCCGAGACAAAGCTCGGCCATAGTCCAACAGGGAGGTAGAAGGTGATGAGAGTTTCCTCAGGTCATCGCCTTCGAAGCACGATTTATGGGCAGTGTGCGAACCATTCAAGGGAAATCTTGCTGCAGATGCATCATGGCCGCTATGCGTTGCGGTAATGCCTCACCTCAATCCTGGGTTGCGTCGACAATCTGGGCGCGGCGATAGTTCAGGATTTCTTCCTGCACGAAGTCGCGGAATGCCGCGACCCGGCGCGATTGGCGCAGCTCTTCCGGGTAGGCCAGGTAGACCGGCACCTCGACCGATTCCACATCGGGCAGGACGCGTTCCAGATTGGGAAAATCCACGGTCAGGTAATCAGGCAGGACGCCGATGCCGATGTTGTTCAGCACGCCTTGCAGCACGCCAAAGTAATTGTTCACCATCAGCGTTGAATGCACCTCGAAGCTGAGCAGCTTTTGCACCAGCGAGGCGCCTGCCTGAATCTGCGGCGTGGTTGGGCTTTGGCAGATCAGGCGGTGCCGGGCGATGTCGTGCAGGGTTTTCGGGCGTTCATTCATCGCCAGATATTCGGCGGTGGCATAAAGCCGCATGCGGATGGTCAAAAGCCGTTTGCGGATCAGATCGGCCTGGCTGGGCTCTTTCATCCGGATGGCGACGTCCGCCTCGCGCATGGGCAGGTCCAGCACGCGTTCTTCCAGCATCAGGTCGATCTTCAGGTCGGGGTAGCGTTCGTAAAGCTTGGTCAGCCGCGGCACCAGCCACAGTGTGCCAAAGCCGGTGGTGGTGGTCACCTTCAGTTCGCCATACACCTCTTCCTCGCTGTCGCGGATGCGTGCGGCGGCGGTGTCAAGCTTGCGTGCCATGGTCGAGGTGGCATCGAACAGCAATTCGCCCTGTTCGGTCAGAATCAGGCCGCGCGCATGGCGGTGAAACAGCGTCGTGCCAAGGCTTTCCTCCAGCGCGCGGATCTGGCGGCTGACGGCCGATTGGGACAGGTGCAGCGCATCGCCCGCATGGGTCAGCGACCCCGCGTCCGCCACCGCATGAAAGATTCTCAGTTTGTCCCAATCCATTTCCGCCGCCTTCCCGAATATCAGCATATTGTCGCGCACCATCGCATATATTGCCCTGAAGCCGATAACAAAGATGTGGCAACGGAAATTTCCCTTTGTAGGTCAATATTTTTGACCTACCATTGGGAAGGCCTAGTTCGGATAGGGGGGGAATGATGGGCAGGCAGGATATTTCTCTGGCCGACCGTTTCGACCTTGCGAAAAGCCCGGTGTTGCTGAACGGCACCCAGGCGCTGGTGCGGCTGGTGCTGGCGCAGGCCGCGCGTGACCGGGTGGCGGGGTGGAACACGGCGGGCTATGTCACCGGCTACCGCGGCAGCCCGCTGGGCGCGGTCGATCTGCAGATGGCGCGTGCGAAGCAAGAGCTTTCGGCAGCCAATGTGCTGTTTCAGCCCGGCCTGAACGAGGATCTGGCCGCCACCGCGATCTGGGGCAGTCAGCAGGCCGAACTGCGCGGCGAGGGGAAATACGACGGCGTCTTCGCGCTCTGGTATGGCAAGGGGCCGGGGGTGGATCGGTCGGGCGACGTGATGCGCCATGCCAATATGGCGGGCACCTCGGCCAGGGGCGGGGTGATCATGGCGATGGGCGATGACCATACCGGCGAAAGCTCGACCGTGCTGCATCAGTCGGACTGGGCGATGGTCGATGCCTACATGCCGGTGCTGTCGCCTGCCGGCGTGCAGGAGATTCTGGATTTCGGCCATTACGGCTATGCGCTCAGCCGGTTCGCCGGGGTCTGGGTGGGCCTGAAGACGATGAAGGACACGGTCGAGGCCACGGCGGTGGTCGATGGCGATCCGTTCCGCATGCAGTTCGTGACGCCCGATTTCAAGATGCCACCCGGGGGGGTGAATATCCGGCTGGGCGACACGCCGGTCGCGCAGGAAGCGCGGATGATCGACCACAAACGCTTTGCCGCCGAGGCATTCGCCCGCGCCAATCGTATCGACCGGCGCGTGCATGGCCGGGCGGGCGCCAGGATCGGCTTTGTCGCGGCGGGCAAGAACTGGCTGGATCTGGTCCATGCGCTGGCGCTGCTGGGCATCGACGGCCCCGAAGCCGAGCGGCTGGGCCTGACGACCTGGAAGGTCGGGCAGACCTTTCCGATGGATATGAAAAGCTTTTCCGAATGGGCCGAAGGCCTGGAAATGATCGTGGTCGTCGAGGAAAAGCGCAAGCTGATCGAGGTGCAGGTCAAGGAAGCGATCTTTGACAACCGGCGTGGCCGGCGCGTGCTGGGCTGGCGCCATGACCAGACGGGGGAAGAATTGTTCCCCACCCGCTATGCGCTGGACCCGGTGATGATTGCCGAAAAGATCGGCAAGATCCTGATCGAGGAAGGCCGCGGAACCGAACATGTCAAGGCGGGCCTGGCCCGCATTGCCGATGCGCGCCGCGCCGACAATGCGCCCGAGATTGCCACGCGTACGCCCTGGTTCTGTTCGGGGTGCCCGCACAACAGTTCCACCAGGGTGCCCGAGGGCAGCCGCGCCTATGCCGGGATCGGCTGCCACTATATGGTGCAATGGATGGGCCGTGACACGCAGGGCTTTACCCACATGGGGGGCGAGGGTGCGAACTGGATCGGCGAGGCGCCGTTTTCCAGCCGCAAGCATGTGTTCCAGAACCTGGGCGATGGCACCTACAATCATTCGGGCAGTCTGGCGATCCGGGCGGCTTTGGCGGCGGGCACCAACATCACCTACAAGATCCTGTTCAACGACGCCGTGGCGATGACCGGCGGGCAGCAGAACGAGGGCGGGCTGACCGCGCCGCAGATCGTGCGTGAGATCCAGGCGATGGGGGTAAAGCCGATCGTCGTGGTCTATGACGAAAAGGAACAGATCGACCCCGGCGCCTTCCCGGCCGATGTTGAAAAGGTCGAACGCGCGGGGCTGATGCCGGTGCAGGACCGTCTTGCCAAGACACCGGGCGTGTCCGCCATCGTCTATGTACAGACCTGTGCCGCCGAAAAGCGCCGCCGCCGCAAGCGCGGCGCCTTCCCCGACCCGGATCGCCGCGTGTTCATCAACACCGATGTCTGCGAAGGCTGCGGCGATTGCGGGGTGCAGTCGAACTGCGTCTCGATCGTGCCGGTGGAAACCGAACTGGGCACGAAACGCGCCATCGACCAATCCAGCTGCAACAAGGATTTTTCCTGTCTCAGGGGTTTTTGCCCGTCTTTCGTGACGCTGCGGGGGGCGCAGGTGAAAAAGGCCGCGACCGCCGATTTCACCCTGCCCGATCTGCCGGAACCTGCGCTGCCCGTCATTTCCGGCACCCATAACGTGGTGATCACCGGGGTCGGCGGCACCGGCGTGGTGACGGTGGGGGCGGTGCTGGCGATGGCCGCGCATATCGACGGCAAGGGCGCAGGCATGATGGAAATGGCGGGCCTGGCGCAAAAGGGCGGCGCGGTCCACATCCATCTGCGGCTGGCCAATCGCCCCGACGATATCAGTGCGATCCGTGTGGCCGTGGGCGAGGCCGATTGCGTGATCGGCGGCGATCTGGTGGTGACGGCGGGGGCCCGGACGCTGGGGCTGATGACCACGGGACGCACCGGCGCGGTGGTCAATGCGCATGAAATCGTCACCGGCGAATTCACCCGCAACCGCGATTTCCATCTGCCGGCCGGCCAGCTGCGGCTTGGGCTGCAGGCCCGGCTGGGGGATCGGCTTGCGTTTTTCGACGCCACCGAACTGACCCGCAGGGTGCTGGGCGATTCGATCTATTCCAACATGGCGGTGCTGGGCGCGGCCTGGCAGCAGGGCTATGTGCCGTTGTCGCGCGCGGCGATCCTGCGGGCGATCGAGCTGAACGGCACCGGGGTGGCGGCGAACAGCCGTGCCTTCGATCTGGGCCGCTGGGCCGTGGCGATGCCCGAGGCCGCCGCCCGCCTGATCGCGCCCGAGGCGGATCGGCCCAAGGCGGACCCGGTGGCGTTTCGTGCCGCGCATCTGGCGCAATATCAGGATACGGCGCTGGCCGATCGGTTCCGCGCGCTGGTCGCCCGTGCGCCCGAAGACCTGCGCGACGCCGTGGCCAGGGGCTATCACAAGCTTTTGGCCTACAAGGATGAATATGAAGTCGCGCGGCTGCATCTGCAGACAGCGGACAAGGCGCGGGCGGAATTTGGCGGCGATTTTCGCATGACCTTCCACCTGGCCCCGCCGATCCTGGGCGGCACGGGGCCCGACGGGCGACCGAAAAAGCGGGAATTCGGGTCCTGGATGGTGCCGGTGTTCCGGCTTCTGGCGCGGATGAAGGGGCTGCGGGGCACCGCCTTCGATCCCTTTGGCGGCAGTGCGGAACGGCGTACCGAACGCGCGCTGATCGCGCAATATGAGGCCGACCTGGCCGAGATCCTGCCTGCCGTCACCCCGGCCACGATGGGTATCGCCCGCGAGCTGGCCGAACTGCCGCTGGCGATCCGGGGTTTTGGCCCGGTCAAGGACGCGGCGGTCGAAAAGGCGGCGGCGCGGCGGGCAGAACTGCTGGCCGCGTTCCGGGCCGGGGGCGCCCCCGATCGCATGGCGGCCGAGTAAGAATCGGGCGTTTATTTCCGCCGCAATGCAGCTTATGAGAAAGCGACCCGGTCGCAGCCGCGTGCCGGGCGCACCCTGAAAAACGCAGGAGACAGGCATGGCGGTTGGGGTTTTCGATTCGGGCCTTGGCGGGCTGACGGTCTATGAGGCCGTGGCAAAGCGGCTGCCCGACGTCGCCTTTGTCTATTACGGCGACAATGCCCATGCGCCCTATGGTGTGCGCGATGCCGAGGACATCTATCAGCTGACCTGCCGGGGGGTGGAACGGCTTTGGGCCGAGGGCTGCGATCTGGTGATCCTGGCGTGCAACACGGCGTCCGCCGCGGCGCTGAAGCGGATGCAGGAAAGCTGGGTGCCCCGCGACAAGCGCGTTCTGGGCGTCTTCGTTCCGCTGATCGAGGCGCTGACCGAACGCCAGTGGGGCGACAATTCCCCCCCGCGCGAGGTGGCGGTCAAGCATGTGGCGCTGTTCGCCACCCCCGCCACCGTGGCAAGCCGCGCGTTTCAACGCGAACTGGCCTATCGCGCCATCGGGGTGGATGTCGAGGCACAGCCCTGTGGCGGCGTGGTCGATGCCATCGAGTCGGGCGATGAAATTCTGGCCGAGGCGCTGGTGCGCAGCCATGTCGAGGCGCTGAAGCGCCGGATGCCCCACCCTGAGGCCGCGATCCTGGGGTGCACGCATTACCCCTTGATGCAAAAGGCTTTTCAAGAGGCGCTGGGGGCCGATGTCGCGGTCTATAGCCAGGCCAATCTGGTCGCGGAAAGTCTTGCAGACTATCTGACCCGGCATCCCGAATTCGCGGGGCCGGGCAAGGTGTCGAAATTCCTGACCACGGGGGATCCGGTCTCGGTGTCGTCCAAGGCGACGCAGTTCCTGCGCCACCCGATCAAGTTCGAAACCGCCTGACACGGAAGGAGCCTTGCCATGACCCAGACCATCGCCATCCTTGGCGCTTCGGGCTATACGGGGGCGGAACTTGTCCGCCTGATCGCGACCCACCCCACGATGCGCATCACCGCGCTGTCGGGCGACCGCAAGGCGGGGATGAGCATGGGCGAGGTCTTCCCCCATCTGCGTCATCTGGACCTGCCCGATCTGGTGAAGATCGAGGATATCGACTTTTCCGGCATCGACCTGGCCTTTTGCGCGCTGCCCCATGCTACAAGCCAGGCGGTGATCGCGGGCCTGCCGCGCGACCTGAAGGTTGTGGACCTGTCCGCCGACTTCCGTCTGCGTGATCCGGCGGATTATGAAAAATGGTATGGCAAGCCCCATGCGGCCGTCGATCTGCAGGCCGAGGCGGTCTATGGCCTGACCGAATTCTATCGTGATGAGATTCGTGCCGCGCGTCTGGTGGCCGGCACCGGCTGCAATGCGGCGGCTGGTCAATATGCCATCCGCCCGCTGATCCAGGCCGGCGTGGTCGACCTTGACGAGATTGTGATTGACCTGAAGGCGGGCGTGTCCGGGGCGGGCCGCAGTCTCAGGGAAAACCTGCTGCATGCTGAATTGTCGGGTGGCACGCATCCCTATTCCGCCGGTGGCGCGCATCGCCACCTTGGCGAATTCGATCAGGAATTCAGCAAGTTGGCGGGCCGGCCGGTGCGTGTGCAATTCACCCCCCACCTGATGCCCTTCAACCGGGGCATTCTGGCCACCGTCTATCTGCGCGGCGATGCGCAGCAGATTCACGCCGCCCTGGCCGAACGCTACGCCCCCGAGGTCTTTCTTGAGGTGCTACCTTTTGGCACACTCCCCTCGACACGGTCGATCGCCGGGTCCAATTTCGTGCATGTGGGCGTGATCGGTGATCGGCTGCCCGGGCGTGCCCTGGTTGTTGTCGCACTGGACAATCTGGCCAAGGGATCGTCGGGGCAGGCCTTGCAGAACGCCAACCTGATGCTTGGAAACGAGGAAACAGCCGGGCTTATGCTGGCGCCCGTCTTCCCGTAAGGAGTGACGATGAAGAGCCTGAAGAAGAAACGCCGCATCCAGGTGCTTCTGGTCACAGCCCTGGCGCTGGTGGTCTCCACCGCGATGATTGGCTATGCGATGCGCGACGGGATCAATTTCTTCCGCTCGCCGATCCAGGTGGTCGAAGAGCCCCCGGCCGAGGGCGAGGTGTTCCGCCTTGGCGGTCTGGTCGAGGATGGCAGCCTGAAGCGCGGCGAAAGCGAAGTGATCACCTTCAACGTGACCGATGGCGCCGCAGTGATCCCGGTGCGCTTTTCGGGCGTGCTGCCGGATCTGTTTTCGGAAAACCAGGGCATGATCGGCACCGGCCGGATGGAGGGCGAGGTCTTCGTCGCCAGCGAAATCCTGGCCAAGCACGACGAAACCTACATGCCCAAGGAAGTGATGGACGCGCTCAAGGAACAGGGCGTCTATCAGGACCCGAACAGCTGATCGTTCGCTGCCCCAAGGCGGCCTTAACGGAACATGGCGGACAGTTCCCCTGGGAAACCTGGGGACACCGCCATGAAATCAGTCAAAGACATTGCCCGTGAAATCGTCGCCCGTGAAGGCGGCTATGTGAATGACCCGGATGATCCGGGCGGCGCCACCAAATACGGCGTCACCTTGGCGACCCTGCAGCGGCTTGGCATCGACCTGACGGGCGATGGCCGCGTGACGGTGGCCGATGTGCGCGCGCTCAGCCCTGATCAGGCCGAAGACATCTTCATCCGTCATTATTTCGATGCGCCGCGTCTGGGGGAATTGCCCGTCCCGATCCAGGCCTCGGTCTTCGACATGTATGTGAATGCGGGCGCGCAGGCGATCCGCATCCTGCAGCGGCTGCTGAACCAGATGGGCGAGCCTGTTGCCGTGGACGGTGTCCTTGGGCCACAGACCATCGCCGCCGCCCATGCCGCCGCTGCCGCCGCGCCCGACCATTTCGCCGATGCCTACGGGATCGCGCGGCGCAACTATTACTATGCCCTGGCCGATGCGCGCCCGGCCAGCCGGAAATATGCGCGCACCCGGCAGGGCGACAAGGGCGGCTGGATCCGCCGCGCCGAGGAATTCATCACGTCGCGCTTTCACCTGACCGCCGCAGAACACAAGGAAAGGACCGCATCATGGGGCTGATCGACAAGATCTTCGGCGGGGCTGCCGCGACCACGGCGCTGGGCAATGCCGCCACTGGCGTGGCCGAGGTCTTCGTTCCCAACGCAACCAGGAAGATGGAGGCCGCCCATGCGGCCTATGTCGCGGCGCTGGGCCAACATGGTGCCGAATTCCAGTATGTGGGCGGGGGCTGGTTCGACCGTTTCGTGAACGGGCTGAACCGGATGCCGCGTCCGATGCTGGCGCTGGGCACGCTGGGGCTGTTCATCCATGCCATGGTGGACCCGGTCAGCTTCGCCGAACGCATGGTGGGCCTTGCCGCCGTGCCCGAGCCGCTCTGGTGGCTTCTGGGGGCGATCGTCAGCTTCTATTTCGGCGCGCGTGAGGCGCACTATCTCCGCGTTCGCACGCCGGCGCCCGGGGCCGGCGCCCCGGCGATGCCATCTGCGGCGGGCGACAATCCCGCGCTTGACGAATGGCGCGCCCAGTTCGCGCGCTGATCTTCGGCTTTGCCAAAATATCCTCGGGGGGCGGGCCCGGCCCGCAGGGCGGGGCCCGTGGGGGGGCAGACAGCCCCCCTTCGTCGGTCACTATCCCTTACCGGGCCCGCATCAGCATGCCGAACAGGTCGCGCGGATCGTCGGGGTCGGCGATCATGTCCAGTTCCTCGAACAGCTGTGTGCCCTGCAACCGGCGCAAGACATAGCGCAAGGCCGAGAAATCCTCGACCGCAAAGCCCACCCCGTCGAACAATGTCACCTGTGCGTCCGTCACCCGGCCCGGTGCGGCGCCGGTGATCACCTGCCAAAGCTCGGTCACCGGGTGGTCGGGGGGCAATTGCTGGATCTCGCCTTCGATCCGGGTTTGCGGTGGGTATTCCACAAAGATATCGGCGCGGTGCAGGATGCCGGGGGCAAGTTCCGTCTTGCCCGGGCAATCGCCGCCGATCGCGTTGATATGCACGCCTGCGCCGACCATGTTGTCGGTCAGGATCGTTGCCAACTGCTTGTCCGCGGTGCAGGTGGTGATGATCTGCGCGCCCTCGATCGCCTCTTCGGGGCTGCCGCATGGCACCACGCGCAGCCCGGTTCCGGCCAGATTGGTGCGGCATTTGGCGGTGGCGGCGGGATCGATGTCCCACAGGCGCACCTCCTTGATGCCGTTCACGGCATGCAGGGCCAGCGCCTGAAATTCCGACTGGGCGCCGTTGCCGATCATTGCCATGACCCGCGCCCCCCGCGGTGCCAGATACCGCGCGGCCAGCGCACTGCTGGCGGCGGTGCGCAGCGCGGTCAGCAAGGTCATTTCCGACACCAGCAGCGGATAACCCGTGTCCACATCGGCCAGCACGCCGAAGGCGGTGACGGTCTGCAGGCCTTCGCGCGTGTTCTTGGGGTGGCCGTTCACATATTTGAAGCCATAGGTGTGCCCGTCCGAGGTGGGCATCAGCTCAATCACCCCCACGTCGCTGTGCGAGGCCACGCGCGGGGTCTTGTCGAAATCCGGCCAGCGGCGGAAATCGGCCTCGATTTCGTCGGTCAGCTCGGACAGCATCGTTTCCAGCCCGATGCGGTGCACCAGCCGCATCATGTTGGCCACGGAAACAAAGGGCACCAGCGCCTGGCGGGACGGGGCGATCATCCGAAACTCCGTGTCTTGCGGTCAAAGACCTTGCGGCCCATCAGGCTGGCGACCAGATCCACCATCAGCTTCGCGGTGCGCCCGCGATCATCCAGAAAGGGGTTCAGCTCGACCAGATCAAGCGAGGTCACAAGCCCGCTTTCATGCAGCAGTTCCATCACCAGGTGCGCCTCGCGGAAGGTGGCGCCGCCGGGCACGGTGGTGCCCACTGCCGGCGCGATCGAGGGGTCCAGGAAATCCACATCCAGCGACACATGCAGCAGCCCGCCCGCCGCCTGCACGCGGTCAAGAAAGGCGCGCAGCGGGGCCACGATGCCGCGTTCATCCAGCACGCGCATGTCGTTGATCTCGATCCGGTGGTGCAGCAGCGCCTTGTGCTCGGCCGGGTCAACGGACCTTATGCCGAACAGGCAGATGTGTTCCGGCGGGATCGGGGCGGGAAAGGGCGCCAGCGGCGCAAAGCCTGCCCGGCCCGCGATATAGGCCACGGGCGTGCCGTGCAGGTTGCCCGATGTCGTGCTTTCGAAAGTGTGGAAATCGGAATGCGCATCCAGCCACAGCAGGAACAGCGGCCGCCCCGCCGCCCGGGCATGGCGGGCCACGCCTGCGACCGAACCCAGCGACAGCGAATGATCGCCGCCCAGAAAGATCGCAAAGCCCTGATCCATCGCCCGCGCCCCGGCCTCGGCCAGGGCCGCGGTCCAGCCCAGGGTTTCGTCCAGATGATGCACCGCCGGGTTGGCGCAGGTCGCGCCGTGGACCGGGCGCGGCGCCATATCGCCACGGTCTTCGACGCGATGGCCCAGATCGGCCAGTGTCTGCGCAAGCCCCGCCACGCGATAGGCGGCCGGCCCCATCAGGCACCCGGGATTGCGCTGGCCGGTATCGACCGGCGCGCCGATCAGAATGCAGGTCTTGGTCATGAATATCCCCCTTTGCCGCATGCTTTCCGGGTCGTGACACAATTTGAAGCGAAACTTTGAACAAAAAGCACGATAGATGTTCGTTTTGCGCAGTATCTCTTGCCGAAATGGGCAGATCTGCCACCGCATTCTTTTTCCGCGCATTATCCTTGCTTTTTTCCCGACCCCGCCCCATATTTGCCGGGCGACGTTACCTTTATCGACCCGCTGTTCCTTCATCGGCCAGTCTTTCGATTCTGCACTGACTGAGCCGGGCCGCTGCAATGGTGCAGGCGGCAAGTTTGAAGGAGACATCACGATGGCTACGGGCTCCGTGAAATGGTTCAACACCACCAAAGGCTATGGCTTCATCGCGCCGGACAATGGCAACAAGGACATCTTCGTCCACATCTCTGCTGTTGAGCGCGCTGGCATCCGTCAGCTGAACGACGGTCAGAAAGTGACCTTCGACATCGAATCCGGCCGCGATGGCCGTGAATCGGCGACGAATCTCGCTCTGGCCTGATCGGTCCGCGATATTTCGGGAAACGGGGCGGGTGCAAACCCGCCCCGTTTTCTTTTGCGCCGGGTCGATCCGCTGTCCGAACAGGGGGCGCAATCGCGCGTTTGATCGCCTTGCCGCAGGGCGGCGCGGGGCCTATAAGGCGGCATGATCTGGCCTGTATGTATCATACATCGAATTACCGGCCCGGCGCTCTGACGCGTCAGGGTTGCCGGGATTTTCACGCCAGTACCGGGCGCGGGTGATGCGCCCCCCTCCCGTCAAGGATATGCCAGATGTGCGCCGACACCCCCCAGACTTCGCCTGATTACCGCAGCACCGTCTTTCTGCCCGAAACCGATTTTCCGATGCGTGCGGGCCTGCCGCAGCGCGAACCCGACTGGCTGGCGCGCTGGGCGCGGATCGGGGTCTATGACCGGCTGCGGGAACAGGCGGCGGGGCGCGCGCCCTTCGTGCTGCATGACGGTCCGCCCTATGCCAACGGCCATCTGCACATTGGCCACGCGCTGAACAAGGTGCTGAAGGATTTCATCGTTCGCAGCCAGCAGATGATGGGCCGCGATTCGCGCTATGTGCCGGGCTGGGACTGCCACGGCCTGCCGATCGAATGGAAGATCGAGGAACAATACCGCGCCAAGGACCTGAACAAGGACGATGTGGACATCGTTGCCTTCCGCCAGGAATGCCGCCGCTTTGCCGAAGGCTGGATCGACATCCAGCGCGACGAATTCAAGCGCCTGGGCATCACCGGCAAGTGGGACGCGCCTTACCTGACGATGGATTACCACGCCGAGGCGGTGATCGCGGATGAGTTCATGAAGCTGCTGATGAACGGCAGCCTTTATCAGGGGTCCAAGCCCGTGATGTGGTCGCCGGTCGAAAAGACCGCCCTGGCCGAGGCCGAGGTGGAATATCACGACCACACCAGCCACACGATCTGGGTGCGGTTCCGGCCCGTCGCGCCGCCGGATGGGTCGGAATTGAGTATTTTGACCAAGAAGAAGCCCATCTCGGTAGTGATCTGGACGACGACCCCCTGGACGATCCCGCAGAACCGGGCGGTGGCGTTCAACCCGACGATTCCGTACGGGGCCTATGAGGTGATTGCGGTCGGTGAGCATTCGACGGCGCAGCCGGGCGAGGTGGTGATTCTGGCGGATGCGCTGGCGGCGGGGGTGATGACTTCGGCCCGGGTCGAGGCGCATGAGCGGCTGGGCGATGTTCCGGCGGCGGCGCTGGAGGGCCTGGCCCTTGCGCATCCCTATCGCGGGATCGAGGGCGGCGCGGGCGAATGGGACTATGACGTGCCGCTGCTGCCGGGCGAACATGTCACCGACGATGCCGGCACCGGCTTTGTCCACACCGCGCCCAGCCACGGCGATGACGACTATCAACTGGGCCTGAAATTCGGCCTGCCGATGACCTGGAACGTGATGGAGGATGGCAGCTACCGCGCCGACCTGCCGCTGTTCGGCGGGCAGCAGATCATAACCCCCGAGGGCAAGGAAGGCCCGGCGAATGTGTCCAACATCAAGGCGCTGCATGGCGCCGGGGCGCTGTTGGCCAAGGGCAGGCTGAAGCACAGCTATCCGCATTCCTGGCGGTCCAAGGCGCCGCTGATCTATCGTAACACGCCGCAGTGGTTCGCCGCGATCGACAAGGCGCTGGACGATGGCATGGGTGAATATGGCGATACGATCCGGGCGCGGGCGCTGGCCTCGATCGACCGGCTGGTGAAATGGACGCCGCAGACCGGGCGCAACCGGCTGTATTCGATGATCGAGAACCGGCCCGACTGGGTGCTGTCGCGCCAGCGCGCCTGGGGTGTGCCGCTGACCTGCTTCGTCAGAAAGGGGGCCAGGCCGACCGATCCCGATTTCCTGTTGCGCGACGCGCAGGTCAACGCCCGCATCGTGGCTGCGTTTGAAGCCGAGGGGGCCGATGTCTGGTATGTGCAAGGATTCAAGGAACGCGTGCTGGATGGCATCGCCGATCCGTCGAATTATGAACAGGTCTATGACGTGCTGGACGTGTGGTTCGATAGTGGATCCACCCATGCCTTCGTGTTGCGTGACCGTGCGGACGGCACGCCGGACGGGATTGCGGATCTGTATCTGGAAGGCACCGACCAGCACCGTGGCTGGTTCCATTCGTCAATGCTGCAGGCCTGCGCGACCAAGGGCCGCGCGCCCTATCGCGGGGTGCTGACGCATGGCTTCACGCTGGACGAGAAGGGCATGAAAATGTCCAAGTCGCTTGGCAACACCGTCGCCCCCGAGGATGTGATCAAGGAATATGGCGCCGATATCCTGCGGCTGTGGGTGGCGCAGTCGGACTATACGGTCGACTTGCGGATCGGGAAGGAAATCCTGAAAGGGGTGGCCGACAGCTATCGGCGGCTGCGCAACACGATGCGTTTCCTGCTGGGCAACCTGTCGGGCTTTGAGGCGGCAGAGCGTGTCGCCCCCGCCGACATGCCCGAACTGGAACGCTGGGTCCTGCATCGCCTGGCCGAATTGGACCACACGGTCCGCAAGGGCTATGACGCCTATGACTTCCAGGGCGTGTTCCAGGCGCTGTTCAACTTCTGCACGGTGGACCTGTCGGCCTTTTACTTCGACATTCGCAAGGACGTCCTGTATTGCGATGCGCCCGCCAGCGCGCGGCGCCGGGCCACGCGCACGGTGCTGGACATCCTGTTCCACCGCCTGACCACCTGGCTGGCGCCGATCCTGGTGTTCACGATGGAGGACGTCTGGCTGAGCCGTTTCCCGGGCGAAGACAGCTCGGTCCATCTGGTCGACATGCCGGACACGCCCGCCGACTGGCTGGATGAGCCGCTTGCGCAGAAATGGGATGGCATCCGCCGCGCCCGTCGCGCCGTGACCGCCGCGCTGGAGGTGCAGCGCACCGCCAAGGCGATCGGTGCCAGCCTGGAGGCCGCGCCCGTGGTGCATGTTGAAGACGCGGGGCTGCTGAAGGCGCTGCATTCGGTCGATTTTGCCGATGTCTGCATCACCTCGGCGCTGGAATTGACCGCCGACCCGGCCCCGAATGAGGCCTTCCGCCTGCCCGAGGTGTCCGGCGTCTCGGTCGTGTTCGAAACGGCGTTGGGCGAGAAGTGCGGGCGCTGCTGGAAGATCCTGCCCGATGTGGGCAGTCACGCCCACGCGGCGACCTGCAAACGCTGTAACGACGCGCTGGGCTGACGGCTGGCAGCGGCCCCCCCGCCGGGTCCGGCCGGGGGGTGTGCCTGCTTGCCTTGCGCCGCGTCACCGCTTACCGATTGGCGAAGCGGCCCGGGGCTGCGCAGGGTGGCGGCACGGGGTGACGGGATGACGGTCGGGGTCATGGTGGCGGTTCTGGGCGCGGCCTTCCTGCACGCGCTGTGGAACGCGTTGATCAAGCGGGGGCGATCCAAGGTCGGATCCATGGTGGTGTTGTCGGTGATGGAAATCCCGATCGGCCTGGCCGTCGTGGTCACCCGCCCCTGGCCCGCGCCCGAGGTCTGGCCCTGGGTTCTGGCCGCGGGCTGCACCCATTTCGCCTACAAGTTCTTTCTGACCTATGCCTATGAACAGGGTGATCTGAGCCGCGTCTATCCGATCGCGCGTGGCGCGGCGCCGATGATCGTGGCGCTGGTCGGGGCGCTGTTTCTGGCCGATTCGCTGCGGGCGGGGGAATATCTGGGTATTGCGACGCTGGGCCTTGGCATCGTGCTGATGGCGCGGGGGGTGTTCACCGACGGGGAAAGCCGGCGCTTGCTGCCCTTTGCGCTGGGATCGGCCTGCGCCACGGCGTGTTATACGCTGATCGACGGGCTGGGTGCGCGGGTGTCGGGCGATGCGGTGGCCTATGTGGGCTGGATCTTTGTGGTTGACGGGGCGCTGTTCGCCGCGGGCATGGTGGCGTTGCGCGGGCGGTCGGTTCTGGCTGGCGGGCGCGCGGAATGGCTGCTGGGGGGGCTGGCTTCGGCGGCATCCTACGGGGCCTATGCGATTTCGGTCTGGGCGATGACGCTGGCGCCGATCGCGCTGGTGGCGGCGCTGCGGGAAACCTCGATCCTGTTTGCGGTGCTGATCGGCTGGATCGCCTTTGGCGAACGGATGGGCCCGGCCAAGGCGCTGGCGGCGGGGATGATCGTTCTGGGGGTGATCGTGACGCGCATCTAGCGGCCAGGGCCGGGGGCGCCGCCCCCGGACCCCCGGAGTATTTCGGCCAAGAAGAAGCCTCAGGCGCGTTTTTCGGGGATGATCTGCTGCGCGATGCCGGCCAGAAGCAGGTAGAGCGTGGTCACCACCAGGCCCCGGTTGGCCCAGCTATCGGGGTGGAAATCGACCCAGGCGGCCCAGCCGGCGCAGGCCGTCCAGGCCAGCGCCACGGGCATCGACAGGTTGCGCCAGCGTTGGGTGCGCATCGGGTGGATGAATTTCAGGTTGGTGAACATGGCCCCGGCCAGCGCGACCACCAGGGCCAGAACCACCCAGAAATTCGGCGCGATCGCAAACAGCACCAGCACCACCATGTTCCAGCAGGCGGGGAAGCCAGCGAAGGAATTGTCCTTGGTCTTCATGCGCGTGTCGACGAAGTAGAGTGCCGAGGTATAGGTGATCACGATGATCGCGATCCAGCCCGTCCAGCCGGGAAGCAGACCAGATTTGAACAGGGCGAAGGCCGGGATGAAGACATAGGTCAGATAGTCGATGATCAGGTCCAGCAGAACGCCATCATAGGTGGGCCAGTTCTTGCGCACTGCGTAGCGCCGCGCCAGCGGCCCATCGACCCCGTCCACCACCAGGGCCACGACGAGCCAGAGGAACATCAGGCTCCATTCCCCGTCGACGGCGGCCAGGATGGCCAGCATCGACAGAACCGCGCCGGTTGCGGTCAGCAGATGCACGAAAAGGGCTTTCAGGCGGATATCCATGATCCTCCTTCGCCCATTCGGCGGGCGGCTGCAATGGCGTCAGGCGCGCGGGTGGGCGGAATTGTAGATTTCCATCAGCCGGGTGGAATCGACGGCGGTGTAGACCTGGGTGGTCGCCAGGCTGGCGTGGCCCAGCAATTCCTGGATCGCGCGCAGATCGCCACCGGCGGCCAGAAGATGGGTGGCAAAGCTGTGGCGCAGGGCGTGGGGTGTGGCGGTGGCGGGCAGGCCAAGCGCCATGCGCGCGCGCGCCATCGCGCCCGAGATCAGCCGCGGGTTCAGCGCGCCGCCGCGGGCCCCGCGGAAAAGCGGTGTGGCCGGGCCGATGTCATAGGGGCACAGGCGCAGGTAATCGTCCACCGCGGCGCGCGCGGCGGGCAGGACCGGCACCAGCCGTTCCTTGCCGCCCTTGCCGCGGATGCGCAGCACCTGTGGCAGGGGGGCGCAGTCGCCGGTCAGCCCCAGCGCCTCGGAGATGCGCAGGCCACAGCCATAAAGCAGCGTCACCACCGCGGCATCGCGCGCCGCGATCCAGGGTTCGGCCGCCTGCAGGTCGACCTGATCGATCACCGCGCGGGCGGCTTCTTCGGTCAGCGGGCGGGGCAGTTTGCGCTGATAGCGCGGCGCGCGCGTGGCCAGCACATGGGTCGGGTCAAAGCCGTCACGGTCGGCCAGCCAGCGGATGAAGGATTTCACCGAGGACAGCCGCCGCGCCAGGGAACGCGAAGACAGGCCCCGGTTGCGTTCATGCGCCAGAAAGGCGCGCATGTCGGCCTGGGTGATCGCGCCAAGCCGCGCCCGTCCCAGACTTTCGCCATGATGGTTATGCAAAAAGCCGAGGAAGGCCGCCACATCGGTGCGATAGGCGGTTACCGTTTCATCCGCAGCGCCATCAAGCGCGCGCAGATGATCCAGCCAGCGCATCAGCGCATCGCCCGCGGCGGCGGAAAAGCCCGGACCCATCAGCCCAGCCAGCGGCGCATGGCCCGTTCGAATGCGCCGGCGAAGAAGGTCAGAAGGTCGGTGCCCTGAGAGGGCTTGAACTGTTGCGGGTCTTCGGCGCCCAGGACCAGCAGGCCGGGCAGGCGGTTTTCGCCGAAATCAAGGCGCAGCACCGCCTCGGACCGAAGCCAGCCGGCGGCATCGCCGAAAACGGCGGCAGCCTGGGGCAGGGTCTGGCGCAGGGTGACGTTGCGTGGCGGACCCGCGCGACCGGCGCGCAGATAGGTCTCGATAAAGCCCGGCTCGGCCAGGCAGAGCACTTCGCCCAGGCGCTGAAGTGCGGGATCCTGGCGGGCGCCGCGGTTTTCCAGCACCAGGCGCAGGGCGTCCACGCGCAGGATCTCGGCCACCTCGGTGGACAGGTTGGTCAGGAAGGATTCGAAATCCACCGGGTCGAGCATCTTCAGCACGGCGCGGTGGATCTGGTTGGTGCCGGCGAGGTTTTCATAGGCCGCTGCGATGACGGACCGGTGGGTGTCTTCCAGCCGTTCCAGCCGGCGTTCCAGCCGTTCCATCGCGATGCCGCGCAGATCGACGATATTGCCGCCCATCGTGCGTTCGTTGCCCGCGATCAGGGCGCGCATCAGGTCACGATCTTCCAGGATCATCTCGGGGGTGGAGAGGATCTTTTCGCGCAGGTCTTCGGTCAGCGCGGTCTGTCGGGGCGCGGCGGTCTGCGCGGTGTCGTTCATGCCTGTGTCCTTGCCGGCTTCTGTCGTCATGGCCGCAACCTTACACCGATCCGGGGAATTCGCAGGGAAATTTTGTGCCGAAAGGATGGCCCGCGTCGGCGGGCCATCGCCGGTCCGGCTGGGATCAGATCGACTGGCCGGTCTTGGCCCAGTCCTTCAGGAACTGATCCAGCCCCTTGTCGGTCAGCACATGGCTGGCCATGGCCTTGATGACCGCGGGCGGGGCGGTGATCACATCGGCGCCGATGCGGGCGCAATCGGTGATGTGGTTGACCGAGCGGATCGAGGCCGCGAGGATGTTGGTGGTGAAGCTGTAGTTGTCATAGATGGTGCGGATGTCCTCGATCAGCTGGATGCCATCGAGGTTGTTGTCATCCAGCCGCCCGATGAAGGGCGACACGAACGAGGCGCCGGCCTTGGCCGCCAGGATCGCCTGCGCCGCCGAGAAGCAGAGCGTGACATTGACCATGTGGCCTTCGGATGCGAAAGCCTTGCAGGCGGTCAGGCCATCCCAGGTCAGCGGAACCTTGATCGCGATATTGGGGGCGATCTTGGCCAGTTTCAGACCTTCTTTGATCATGTCCCTGGATTCGGTCGCGACCACCTCGGCCGAGACGGGCCCCGAGACCATGTCGCAGATCTCTTTCGTGACCTCGATGATGTCGCGGCCCGATTTCAGGATCAGCGAGGGGTTGGTGGTGACGCCATCGACCATGCCCAGATCGTTGAGTTCACGGATGGCGGCGACGTCGGCGGTATCGACGAAGAATTTCATGGCAAGACTCCTGCAGGCGGGTTTGGCGCCTGATAGCGCAATCCGGGGCCTGCCGGAACCCCCCATCCGTTGCGCGGGCGCCGGGCGGGGCAGGGGGGCTGTCTGCCCCCCACGGCGCGGGACGCGCCGCCCCCCGAGGATATTTGGGCAAATCCGAAGGGGGGACGGGCATGGCTGATCCGGGCTGGTTTGAAGACGGTGCGCTGGTCGCGGTGCTGACGACCGAGCCGATCGGGCGGCCGCTGGATTATCGCGCGCCCGAAGGGGGATGTGCGGTGGGGGCCTTTGTCGAGGTGCCGCTGGGTCCGCGCCGGGTGCTGGGCGTGATCTGGGGGCCGGGGCAGGGTGGCTTTGATCCGTCGAAGATCCGGCCCGTGACGCGGGTGCTGGATGCCCCGCCGATGCGCGCGGAGTTGCGCGCCTTTCTGGTGAAGATGTCGGATTACACCCTGACGCCGTTGCCTGCGATGCTGCGGCTGGCCACGCGGGCGCCGGGTCTGGGCGAAGCGCCGGGGATGCGCAAGATCTATCGGCTGGGGGCGGTTCTGCCCGACCGGATGACCGAGGCGCGCGAACGCGTGCTGCAGCTGTTGCGCGATCACGGCGGGGCGGGGTTCATGCTGGCGGAGCTGGCCGGGCTGGCCGGGGTCACGACGCAGGTGGTGAAGGGCCTGGTGAAGGCGGGCGCGGTGGATGAGGCGGACATTCCCCGCGATCAGCCCTTTCCACGGCTGGACCCTGATCTGCCCGGCAAGAGCCTGTCTGCCGAACAGGCCGAGGCCGCCGCGCGTCTTTGTGCGGGGGTGCGGTCGGGTCGTTATGGCACCACGCTTTTGCGCGGGGTCACGGGGTCCGGCAAGACCGAGGTTTATCTGGAGGCGGTGGCAGAATGTCTGCGGCAGGGCCGGCAGGCGTTGGTGCTGCTGCCGGAAATCGCGCTGACCTCGGAATTCCTGACCCGGGTCGAGGAGCGGTTTGGCGCGTGCCCCGGCGAATGGCATTCGGGCGTCAGCCAGACGGAACGGCGGCGGCTGTGGCGGATGGCGGGCGAGGGCGGGGTGCAGCTGGTCGTGGGCGCGCGTTCGGCGTTGTATCTGCCGTTTCGCGATCTTGGGCTGATCGTCGTGGATGAGGAACACGACACGTCCTACAAACAAGAGGAAGGCGCGCTGTACAATGCGCGCGACATGGCGGTTCTGCGCGCCTCGCTGGCGGCGGCGCAGGTGGTGCTGGCCTCGGCCACGCCCAGCCTGGAAAGCTGGGTCAATGCCGAAGCTGGCAAATATGCGCGCATCGATCTGGTGTCGCGGTTTGGGTCGGCGGAACTGCCCGAGATGCGGACGATCGACCTGCGGGCCGAGGCGATGGCGGCCAACAGCTGGATCTCGCCCACGATGGCGGCGGCGGTGACGGATCGGATCGGCAAGGGTGAACAGGCGATGCTGTTCCTGAACCGGCGCGGTTATGCGCCGGTGACGGTGTGCCGGGCCTGCGGCCATCAGATCGGCTGCGATCATTGCGATGCGCGGATGGTGGAGCACCGGTTTCTGAAGCGGTTGGTCTGCCATCAATGCGGTGAAAGCAAGCCGGTGCCGACCGCCTGCCCATCCTGCGGGGCCGAGGGGCGGCTGGCCCCGGTGGGGCCGGGGGTGGAGCGGCTGGCCGAAGAGGTGGCCGGGCGTTTCCCGGGCGCGCGGGTGGCGGTGCTGTCCTCGGACCTGTTCGGATCGGCGCGGGCGCTGAAAGAGGCGATTGGCACCATCGCGGGCGGTGGTGCCGACATCATCATCGGCACGCAGATCGTGGCCAAGGGGCACAACTTTCCGTTGCTGACGCTGGTGGGGGTAATCGATGCTGATCTGGGCCTGCAGGGGTCGGACCTGCGCGCGGCGGAACGCACGTTTCAGTTGATGCGGCAGGTGGCGGGGCGCGCGGGACGGGCCGACGGGCGCAAGGGGCTGGCATTGTTGCAGACCCATCAGCCTGACCACCCGGTGATCCGGGCGATCCTGTCGGGCGATGACGAGGCTTTCTGGCGTGCCGAGGCCGAGGCGCGGCGCGCGCAGGGTGTGCCGCCCTTTGGCCGGATGGCGGGGATCATCCTGTCGGGGCCGGAGTTGCAGCAGGTCTTTGACTTTGGCGCGGCGCTGGCGCGGGCGGACATGCCATTGCGGCGTGTGGGGGCCACGCTGTACGGGCCGGCGCCCGCGCCGATCGCGCGGGTGCGCGGGCGCCATCGGGTGCGGCTTTTGGTGAAGGCGGACAAGGGGGCGCCGTTGCAGGCCGCCGTGGCGGAGTGGGTCGGGCAGCTGCGCGTGCCTGCGAACCTGCGCGTGGCGATCGACATCGATCCGCAGAGCTTCCTTTGAGCGGTGCCGCGGGGGGCTGTCTGCCCCCCACGCCCTGCGGCCCCAATAGGGGCAGCAGGGCGTTCCCCCCGAGGATATTTGGGCAAATCCGAAGGGGGGTCAGGCGGTCTGGCCCTGCGGGCTGCGCTGATCGACCAGGAAATCCGTCACGATCGCGCCGATCCACATGCAGAACAGTGCAAGCCAGGCGGTGCCGGCAAAAATCGACCCGCCGGTGACGCCCGCGCCGATGGCGCAGCCCCCCGCCAGCATCGCGCCAAAGCCCATCAGGGCCGCCCCGATCATGGACCGGCGCATCACCTGCACCCCTTCAAAGGCCTGGAAGGCGAACTGCCGGCCCAGGACCGAGGACAGGAAGGCCCCGATCACCACGCCCGGCACAAGGCCCACGTCGAATTCCAGCACTGCGTCGCGATCCAGGAAGAACATCAGCGTATTGGCCGAGGGCCCCGAAAAAGTGGCTGACGTCACCGGGACCGGATCGAAGCTGACCTGTGACAAGGTCCAGGTCAGCACCCAGCCCACCGCCACGGCAAAGCCCACGCCCGAGGCGAAGACAAGCACCCGGGTCCCGATCTGGTTGCGCCGCGACAGATACAGCGCCAGCGCCGCGACCCCGAGCCCGAAGGCAAGGCCAGACCAGTCCGGCAGGCGCAGGCTGGCCAGGAGGTTGACGTTTTCGCCCCCCGGCGTGGTCCAGATCGCCGCCAGACGGTCGCGCGCGGGGGACAGCACGCCCTTCAGGCTCATCTGGGCGACGACGGCGAAGATCAGCCCCGAGACGACCGAGCGCAGGTTGCCCGTGGATGCCAGCACCAGAAGCCGGCCCGAACAGCCCCGTGCCAGAACCATGCCCGCGCCGAACATCAGCCCGCCGATGATCGCGCCCGACCAGCTGCCGGGGACGGCCATCACGCGGCTGTCCCCGGCGCGGAACAGGCCCAGAAGCTGGGCGCCCTGCACCCAGACCACGGCGGTGGAAAAGGTCAGCAGCCAGACCGCGACCTTCGGCCCCAGCCTGCCGCGCGCGAATTCCACGGTGGCCGCCCGCAGGCAGAAGTTCGACCGTTGCGCGGCGACACCGAAGATGATGCCGGTGATCACCCCGAACAGCGCCGCTGTCGGCCCCTCGCCGATTCGTTCCACCAGAGCGATGATATCCATTCCGGTATCCCCCTTGCGCATGGACCGCGTCCGGGTGCCATGTTTCGACGCCCGGTGCCTTGATATAAATCATACGCGAAACGCGCGCGCGGCGCAGCCCCGGCATGCAGCGCGGCTTGACGGGCGGGGCCCAAAGGCCCTAGCTGCGCGAAATCTTCAGCCGGGAGGCCGCGATGCCCACCTTCACCGCTTTCACCACCCTTCCCGACCGCGACCGCGCCGAGGCGCTGGCCGAGATGCTGGAGGATCTTGATCCCGCGCCCTATGGCGTGGGCGTGTTCGAGATCGAGGATGGGTCGGAACGCTGGGAAGTCGGCAGCTATTTCCTGGAACACCCCGATGAAACCGTGCTGGCGCTGCTGGCGGTTGCGCATGGGGCGGAACCCTTCGCGGTGTCCGAACTGCCCGATGTCGATTGGGTCGCGCATGTGAAGCGCGAACTGGCCCCGGTCGTGGCAGGGCGGTTTTTTGTCTATGGAAGCCATGATGCGGACAAGGTTCCCGAAGGTTCCGTGCCCCTGCTGATTGAGGCGGCGATGGCCTTTGGAACCGGGCATCACGGCACGACGCTGGGCTGCCTGACCGCGCTGGACCGGCTGGACCGGGCGGGCGCGCGCGCGCGGCGGGTGGCCGATATCGGCTGCGGCACGGCGGTGCTGGCAATGGCGGCGGCCAGGATCTGGCCCGATCCGGTCCTTGCCTCGGACATCGATCCGGTCGCGGTTGAAACGGCGGCGGCCAATGTCGTCGCGAACGGGCTTGAAGACCGGGTGACTTGTCTGGAAGCGGCGGGTTTCGATCATCCCCGCCTGCAGCAGGGCGCACCCTATGACCTGATCTTTGCCAATATCCTGAAAGGGCCGCTGATTGCGCTGGCCCCGGACATGGGCCGGTTCTGTGCCGAATCAGGGCATGTCATTCTGTCCGGCATCCTGCATGCGCAGGCGGATGAGGTGATCGCCGCCTATGAGGCGCAGGGATTTGTTCTGGTATCGCGCGATGAATTCGGCGACTGGACGACATTGGTTCTCAAACGAACATAATCGCCACATTTAACTGTCGAAATCCGGTCGAAAATAAGGCATGATGGCGGGTATCCGCCCTCTCATGCATGGATCGACCGATGCCCGACCTGAACATGAAAGATTTTGAACACCGTCTGGGGCGCATCAACCGGATGCATGCCGCCGGGCGTTCGTTCGAAGCAAGGGATGCGCTGGGCCGCGCCGATTTCGACGCCGCGCGCGGGCGTCGGCGGATCGCGATCCCGCTGCGTTCAATCGCGTTGGTGCTGGCAGCGGTGCTTTTGTTCAAGGGGGCGATCCTGGCGCAATTGGGTTCCGGGGGGTATCAGGACAGGGTCGCAGCCCTTGCCGCGGGAACCATCGGCGAACAGGTCAGCGCCTGGGTGCTGCACCCTGACCCGGCCAGCCATTGGATTGCCGCCATGATCAAATCGGTTTTGAACTGAGGTTATTTCAGCACGAAAAAGGCCGTGCCGGGGTACCGGCACGGCCTTTTCATTTGTCGCGTGGCGCTGGTTCAGCCACGCGCGACCCGGGCAATATCGCCGCGGGAAATACCGATATCGTCCAGTTCGCGATCGCTCAGCTTCATCAGCGCGGCACGAGTCACGCGCGCATCGTTCCATGCCAGGATGGCGGCAACCAGTTTCGTCACGAACCCGGGACGGCCGCTCCGGGTCAGGACGCGGTGGGTGTCATAGGCGGACATTTCCGTGATCCTTCATAAGGTGCATTGTTTTCGGGCACCCGGCCCGATGCGGCGCACCTAAGCCGGGCCGGGTGCGAAAACAACCGACAGGGCGGCAGGCCCGATATGCGCCTGCCGCATGGCTTGGTGCGGGGGGGACGGGCGTTCTTCCGCTGCGGCGCGGCGGCGGACGATTCCGCGCTGCGGCGTCAACTTTCCGGCAAACCCGGAACGACCGTTCTTTTGCCTGCGGGATCTGTTCGCGCTTTGCGATGTTCTCTTTTCGTGCTAGTCGTGTGAAAAAGGCAACAGAGCAGGCGGAACAGGCACATGCGCGTGATCGGAATCGATCCGGGGCTTCGCAACCTCGGCTGGGGCGTGATCGAGATGACGGGTTCGCGGCTGACGCATGTCGCCAATGGGATCATCCATTCCGAAGGGCAGGATCTGGCGCTGCGTCTGCGTTCGCTTTATGCGGCCCTGACCGCGGTGATCGCCCGGCACGCCCCTGACGCGGCGGCGGTGGAACAGACCTTCGTGAACAAGGATGCGGTGGCCACGCTGAAACTGGGTCAGGCGCGCGGCATCGCGCTGCTGGCGCCGGCCCAGGCGGGGCTGAGCGTGGGGGAATACGCCCCCAACGCGGTGAAAAAGGCGGTGGTCGGCGTGGGCCATGCCGACAAGGGCCAGATCCAGCACATGGTCAGGTTTCAGTTGCCGGGGGTGGATCTGGCAGGCCCCGACGCGGCCGATGCGCTTGCCGTGGCGATCTGCCACGCCCACCACCTGCAATCGGCGGGCCGCATGGCGGCGGCGATGAAAGGGAAAGTCGCATGATCGGGCGGATCGCGGGCACCATCCTGCACCGGGCGATGGACCATGTCCTGATCGACGTGCGCGGCGTGGGCTATGTCGTCCATGTCTCGGCCCGAACCGCCGGCAGCCTGCCGCCGGTGGGCCAGGCCTGCGCACTTTATACCGACCTGCTGGTGCGCGAGGATCTGTTGCAATTGTTCGGGTTTCCCAGCCTTCTGGAAAAGGAATGGCACCGCCTGCTGACCTCGGTGCAAGGCATTGGCGCCAAGGCGTCGCTTGCGATCCTGGGCACCCTGGGCGCCGAGGGTGTGGGCCGGGCCATTGCGCTGGGCGATTGGTCCGCGATCAAGGCCGCGCCCGGGGTGGGGCCGAAACTGGCCCAGCGTGTGGTGATGGAACTCAGGGACAAGGCGCCCTCGGTCATGGCGATGGGCGGGGCCCTGACGGTCGATCTGGCCCCATCGGATGAGGTGGTCGAACCGGCCCCCCGGCCGCGCAAGGCCGCCGCCCCGCCCCCCGCGCCACAGGTCAATTCCACCGCCGAGGCGCTCAGCGCGCTGACCAACCTGGGCTACAACCCGTCCGAGGCCGCGGCCGCCGTGGCACAGGCCTCGGAAAATCCCGAAGCCAGCGATACCGCGAAACTCATCCGCGCAGCCCTGCGCCTTCTGGCCCCGAAAGGCTGATCCCTTCTTCTTGGCCGAAATACTCCGGGGGTGCGGGGGCAGCGCCCCCGCTTGCAACGCCCGCCAATAGGCACGACACTGGCGCATCATGACCGAACCCGACCCCACCCTTCGCCCCGACCGGCTGCCCGATGACGCGGACCGCGCGCTCCGCCCGCAGGCGCTTGAAGACTTCGTGGGCCAGGCCGAAGCCCGCGCCAATCTGCGCGTTTTCATCGAAAGCGCCAGGATGCGCGGGCAGGCGATGGATCATACCCTGTTCCATGGCCCCCCGGGTCTGGGCAAGACCACGCTGGCGCAGATCATGGCGCGCGAACTGGGGGTGAACTTCAAGATGACCTCGGGGCCGGTGCTGGCCAAGGCGGGCGATCTGGCCGCGATCCTGACCAACCTTGAGGCGCGCGATGTCCTGTTCATCGACGAGATCCACCGCCTGAATCCGGCTGTGGAAGAGGTGCTTTATCCCGCGATGGAGGATTTTGAGCTTGATCTGGTGATCGGCGAAGGTCCCGCCGCGCGCACCGTCCGGATCGAATTGCAGCCCTTCACGCTGGTGGGGGCCACAACGCGGCTGGGGCTTCTGACGACGCCGCTGCGCGACCGCTTTGGCATTCCCACCCGGCTGCAATTCTATACCGAGGATGAGCTGGACCTGATCGTGGCGCGTGGCGCGCGGCTTCTGGGCATTCCGGCCGAACCGGCCGGCACGCGCGAAATTGCGCGGCGCGCGCGCGGCACGCCGCGGATCGCAGGCCGGCTGTTGCGCCGGGTCGTTGATTTCGCGCTGGTTGAGGGGGACGGGCGGCTGACGTGCGAGATTGCCGATGGCTCGTTGACCCGTCTGGGTGTGGACAAGCTGGGGCTGGACGGGGCCGATCGGCGCTATCTGATGCTGATCGCGGAACATTATGGCGGGGGCCCGGTTGGGGTCGAGACGATTTCCGCCGCGCTGTCGGAAAGCCGCGACGCGATCGAAGAGGTGATCGAGCCTTATCTGCTGCAGCAGGGCCTGATCAGCCGCACCCCGCGCGGGCGGATGCTGGGTGCCCGCGCCTGGCGGCATCTGGGCCTTGCGGCGCCGGTGGCGGCAGGTGCGGTGTCCGGTGCGTCATCCGGGGCGTCATCGGGGAAGCCGCAGCCAGACCTGTTCGGGGATGGATAGCGCGGACGCCTCCGGCGGGAGTATTTGGGCCAAGAAGAAGGGGAACCAGGATGCAGGCAGCAGAGGTCGAGGCGCTGTTTACCCGCGGCACGGGCGAATATCTGTTCGCACGCTGGGGGCGGCCGATCGTTCCGGTGGTCTTTGGGGTCAATGCCACGACGCTTTCGGTCGTGAAGGGTGCGGTTGAGGCGGTGGTGGCGCTGGCGGGCCACAAGATGGCCGAAACCGACCCCGAACTGGGCGCGAACCTGATGATCTTTTTTTTCCGTGACTGGCATGAATTGCTGGATGTGCCCAATCTGGACCAGCTGATCGAGGGGTTGCACGATCTGGTGGTGCGGCTGGATGACGGGGGCGCGAACCAGTATCGCGTGTTCCGTTTTGACCAGGAAGGCGCGATCCGGGCCTGTTTCGCCTTTGTGCGGATGGATGAGGCGCTGGATGAGGTGCCCGCCGAGACCCTGGCGCTGAGCCAGGCGGTGCAGATGATCCTGCTGTGGTCGGACCGCGCCTTTGCCGAGGCCTCGCCCCTGGCGCTGGCGCGCGGGGTGACGGTGTTGCGCCCCGGGATCGCCGCGGTGATCCGGGCGGGCTATGACCCGGTGCTGCCTGCGGTGGCGCGCGACCCCGCCCATGCGCTGCGGCTTGCGGCCCGGACCGGGGCGGCGGGGGGCGTGCAATGACCCATGCTTTTCCCGTTCGTGTCTATTACGAGGACACCGACCTGGCGGGCATTGTTTATTACGCCAATTATCTGAAGTTCATCGAGCGGGGCCGGTCGGAATGGATTCGCGCGCTGGGCGTGGATCAGGCGGCGATGAAGCGCGATCATGGCATCGTCTTTGCCGTGCGCCGGGTCGAGGCCGATTACCTGCGCCCTGCGCGTTTCGATGATGAGCTTTGCGTCACCACCGTGCCTGTGTCCGCCTCGGGCGCGCGCATCGTTCTGGAACAAGAGGTGCGGCGCGCGGGCGAGCGGCTGTTTGCCGCGGCCGTGACCCTTGTGTGCCTTGGCGACGGCGGTGCGCCTGCGCGGCTTCCTGCCGATATCCGGCACAAGATCGCGCCCGCCTTGCGCCAGGCGCGGGGCATCGGGCCAAATGACGCAGTTGTTATGGCGCTCCCCCTGAACCTTGTATAGAATCACTGTTAATCAGAGCCGCGAGAATGTGGCCCCAACCGGCGAGCAGTGACAGATGGAAACCGAAGCCCTTGCGATGGCGCAGGAGATTGACTTCTCCCTTGTGGCGCTGTTCGCGCGCGCATCCTTTATCGTTCAAGTCGTGATGATCATGCTGATCGTGGCCAGTTTCTGGTCCTGGTCGATCATCATCCGCAAGTTCATCACCTTCCGCGCCGCCCGCGCCGAAGCCGCGACCTTTGATCGCGCCTTCTGGTCGGGTGAGCCGCTGGATGAGTTGTTTGACCAGATCGGTCCGGCACCGGACGGGGCCAGCCAGAAGATCTTTGCCGCCGGGATGCTGGAATGGCGCCGCAGTCACCGCAGCGATGGCGCGCTGATCACCGGGGCGCAGGCGCGCATTGACCGGTCGATGGATGTGGCGATCGCCAAGGAGACCGAGTATCTGAACGCAGGCCTGCCGTTCCTGGCGACCGTCGGGTCGACCGCGCCCTTCGTGGGGCTGTTCGGCACGGTCTGGGGGATCAAGGTTGCCTTCGAGGAAATCGCGATTTCGCAAAACACCTCGCTTGCCGTCGTGGCGCCCGGGATTTCCGAGGCGCTTCTGGCCACGGGTCTGGGCCTGCTGGCGGCGATCCCGGCGGTGATCTTTTACAACAAGCTGTCGGCCGATGCCGACCGCATCGCCTCGGGGTATGAGGCCTTTGCCGACGAATTCGCCACGATCCTGTCGCGCCAGCTGGACGCCTGAGCCATGGGTGCGGGGGTGATGAAAAAGTCGGGCGGGGGCGGGCGCCGCCGCCGGGGCGCGCGTGGCAAGCATGCCGCGATGAGCGAGATCAACGTCACGCCCTTTGTCGACGTGATGTTGGTGTTGCTGATCATCTTCATGGTGGCAGCGCCGCTGATGACGGTGGGCGTGCCGCTGGAACTGCCCAAGACTGCCGCGCGGACCGTGCCCACCGAACAGGAAGAGCCGCTGACGATCTCGTTGCAGCTGGATGGCACCGTGTCGTTGATGAACACGCCGGTGGCCGATGGCGAGCTGGTCGACCGGCTGCGCGCCGTGTCGCAGGAACGCGAAAGCGACAAGGTGTTCCTGCGCGCGGATGGCGGGATCGAATATGCCCGCGTGGTGCAGGTGATGGGTGCGCTGAATGCGGGGGGGTTCACCAATATCGTTCTGGTGACGGATGCGGGCGGGCCCACGCTGACCGGCGGGCAGACCGCCCCGGCAGGGAATTGAGGTCATCATGCCCATGGATCGGGCGGACAGGATTGGCACCGGGGTTTCGGCGGCGGTTCATCTGGGGCTGATCGCCTGGGTGGCCTTTGGCGGCGATCTGTTTCGTGCGCGTCCCGCCGATCCGGTGGTCATGACCGAAGTTTCGGTGATGTCCGAGGCGGAATTTGCCGCGATGATGGCGGCGGCGCCGCGTCCATCGGATCTGGCGGTGAGCCAGCCGCAGGCGCCGTCGGTTGCACAGGACGCGGCCCCCGCGCCGCAGCCTGACCCCGGGGTGGCCGCCGAGGCCCCGCCCGCGCCGATGACCGAGCCGGAACCGGAAACCGCCCCGGACATGAGCGATCTGACGACTCCGCCCGCCCAGGCCCAGGTGACCGAGGCGCCACCGATGCAGCCGATGCCCCCGGTCGAGGAACCTTCGGCCACCGTGCTGATGGAAATCAGCCCGCGCCCCCGGCCGCGCCCGGCCCCGCGCGTGGCCCCGACGCCCGCCGAGGCGCCCCCGCCGGATGCGCAGGTTTCCGATATGGCGCAGGCCGAAACCCGCCCCGATGAGGCCGCCGCGCCCGAGGAAACCGTCGAGGCGCCGGAACCCGAAGCCGCCCCGCCCGAGGCCACGACCGAGATCGTGACCGAGGCCACGGAAACCGACGACAGGCCGCAATCTTCGGCCCCGCTGACCTCGGCACGGCCCCGGGCGCGCCCGGCCCAGCCCGCCCCCGCCCGGCCCGCGCCGCAGGTCGAAACCGCTTCGCGCCCGACCCCGCCTGCCGCGATGCCAAGCCAGTCGGATGCTGTCGCCGATGCGCTGGCCGAGGCGCTGGCCTCGGACACCGGCACCGGCACGGGCGGCGCTGGCCGTGCGGCCTCGGGCCCGCCGCTGACCTCGGGGGAAAAGGATGCGCTGATCGTCGATGTGAAGGCCTGCTGGAACGTTGGCGCGCTGTCGACCGAGGCGCTGCGCACCGTTGTCACGCTGGGCGTCACGATGATGCCCGATGGCCGTCCCGATGTGGGGTCCATCCGCCGGATCAGCCATGAAGGCGGGTCCGAGGCCGCGGCCAACCAGGCCTTTGAGGCCGGGCGCCGCGCCATCGTGCGCTGTGGGTCGGATGGCTTTCCGCTGCCACCGGAAAAATACGACCACTGGCGCGAAATCGAGATCGTCTTCAATCCTGAAAAGATGAGGATGAAATGACCCCGCCGCCGCCCCGCCGGGGAACCGCGCGCCCGCTGAGGCAGTTGTGATCCCAGCCGCCGCGAAAACCCGTTACAACAGTTTCACCCGCATTTCAGGGATGCACCGAATGATCCGCTTCGCCCTGGCCGCCCTGGCCGCCCTTGCGCTGACCCCCGTCCCGCTGCATGCCCAGCAAGGGCCGCTGCGCATCGAGATCACCGATGGTGTGATCGAGCCCTTGCCTTTCGCGCTGCCCGGTTTCGTGCCCGAAAGCGGTGATGCCGGGCAATTGGCCGCCGATATCACCCGCGTCATCGCCACCGACCTGTCGGGAACGGGGCTGTTTCGGGAAATTCCGCAAAGCGCGCATATCCAGCGCATTTCATCCTTTGACGCGCCGGTGTCCTACCCCGATTGGCAGGCGATCAATGCCCAGGCGCTGCTGACCGGGGCGGTGTCGGTTTCGGGTGGGCGCGTGGTGGTCAAGTTCCGGCTGTTCGATGTGTTCTCGGGCCAGGAACTGGGCGAGGGGCAGCAGCTTGCGGCCTCGCCGGCCAGCTGGCGGCGTCTGGCACACAAGGTCGCCGATATCGCCTATAGCCGGATCACCGGGGAAACGGGCTATTTCGACAGCCGGGTGGTGTTTGTGTCCGAAAGCGGGCCCAAGGACAACCGTCAGAAGCGTCTTGCGGTGATGGATTATGATGGCGCGAATGTGCAGTATCTGACGGATTCCAGCACCATCGTTCTGGCCCCGCGGTTTTCGCCCACCGGGGACCGCATCCTTTACACGACCTTTGAAACCGGCTTCCCCCGCATCAAGATGCTGAACGTCGCCAATGTCGCAGGCCAGCTTCTGCCCGAGGTGCCCGGCACGATGACCTTTGCCCCGCGGTTTTCGCCCGATGGCGGCAGCATCGTCTATTCGCTGGAACAGGGTGGCAATACCGACATCTGGCGCATGGGCGTGAACGGTGGCGCGCCGCAACGGCTGACCAATACGCCCGCGATCGAAACGGCGCCGTCCTATTCCCCCGATGGCAGCCGGATCGTGTTCGAATCCGACCGTTCGGGCAGCCAGCAACTGTACATCATGCCCGCCGGCGGCGGCGAGGCGGTACGGATTTCCTTTGGTGAGGGGCGATATGGCACGCCGGTCTGGTCGCCGCGCGGTGACCTGATCGCGTTTACCAAGCAACATGCCGGGCGCTTTCACATCGGCGTGATGCGCACCGACGGGTCGGAGGAACGGTTGCTGACCTCGTCCTTCCTGGATGAAGGGCCGACCTGGTCGCCCAATGGCCGCGTGATCATGTTCACCCGCGAAAGCCCCGGCGCGGCGGGCGGGGCGCAGCTTTTCTCGGTGGATATTTCGGGGCGCAACCTGAAGGCGGTACCGCTTTCGGGCGCGGCCTCGGACCCGGCCTGGTCGCCGCTTCTGCCATGAGGCGGGTGATTCCCAAGCTGCGGCGAACCTGTTAGGATGAACGGCATCGAGCCAGTGAAAAAAAGGCGGTACACCATGACTTTCGCACCCAAGGCACTTCTTCTTCTGTCCGCGCTTGCGCTTGCGGCCTGTAACAACCCCGACCGCTATGGCGCGGGCGGTGGTGTCGTCGATCCGGGCGGTGCCTTTGGCGGCGGCGCGGGGGGGGTGGACCAGATGGGTCTGGCCTCTGATCCGAATTCGCCGGCCTATTTCGCCCAGACCATCGGCGACAAGGTGCTGTTCGCGGTCGATCAGTCGACGCTTGGCCCCGATGCGCAGAATACCCTGCGCGGCCAGGCGCAGTGGCTGGCCGGCCGGCCGCAATATTCCGCTATCATCGAAGGCCATGCCGACGAACAGGGCACGCGTGAATACAACCTTGCGCTGGGCGCCCGCCGCGCCAATTCGGTACAGGAATACCTGATTTCGCAAGGCGTTGCCCCGAACCGCCTGCGTACTGTTTCCTATGGCAAGGAACGCCCGCTGGCTGTCTGCTCGACCGAGCAGTGCTATTCGCAGAACCGCCGCGCGGTTACCGTGATCTCGATCGGCGCGGGCAGCTGAAGGGCGGTGGCGCGATGATGCGGGCGGTTGTTCTTTCGCTGGCCCTGGGATTGGCCGCGCCTGCCTTCGGGCAGGATGCGGGCACCCTTGCCGATATCCGGGCCGAGTTGTCGCAGCTGTCGGCCGACCTGCAGGGCCTGCGATCCGAGCTGGTGGCCTCGGGTGCGCAGGGGCTGCAGGCCGCGGGCGGGGCGTCGGCGCTGGATCGGATGAACACGCTGGAGGCGGCCCTGTCGCGTCTGACCGCGCGCGCCGAAGCACTGGAAAACCGCATCAATCGCGTCGTCAGCGACGGCACCAACCGCTTGGGCGATCTGGAATTCCGCCTGTGCGAGCTGGAACCGGGCTGCGACATTTCCACCATCGGCCAGACGCCCACGCTGGGCGGCGCGCCGGTCACGGCCGCGGCGGTCACCGCCCCGGCCCCCAATGCCACCGCGCCCACCGCCGCGCCGTCGATGGCCATGAACGAACAGGCGGATTTCGACCGGGCCAGGGAGGTGCTCGGTCAAGGTGACTTTCGCGGCGCCGCTGACCTCTTTGCGACCTTTGCCCAAACCTATCCGGGCGGCCCCCTGACCGCCGAGGCGATGTTCCTGCGCGGCGAGGCGTTGCAGCAGGCGGGCGACCTGCCCGGCGCGGCCCGCGCCTGGCTTGAGTCGTTTTCGGCCGAGCCGCAGGGCCTGCGCGCCGCCGACAGCCTGCTGATGCTGGGCCGTTCGCTGGGTGATCTGGGCCAACAGCTGGAGGCCTGCGCCACCCTGGCCGAGGTGGGCATCCGTTTTCCGGGCGCGCCGGCGGCGGGGCAGGCGGCATCCGCCATGCAGGGTCTGGGCTGTCAGTGACCGCGCCCAGGGTGCTGGAAGACCTGGCACGAATGGCCTTTTCCCCCGACATGCCCGTGCGTGTCGGGGTTGCCGTTTCCGGCGGCGGCGATTCGATGGCGCTTTTGCATCTGTTGCACGCGACGGGGCGGTTTCAGCTTCAGGCCGTTACCGTCGATCATGGCCTGCGACCCGAGGCGAAGGCCGAGGCCGACTTTGTTGCCCGGGCCTGCGCGCGGTTGGGGGTGGGGCAGGCCACGCTGCACTGGCAAGGGGCGGCGGCGCGGGGCAACCTGATGGACCAGGCGCGCCGTGCGCGGCTGTCGCTGATCGGTGACTGGGCGCGCGCGCAGGGCATCGCGCATGTCGCGCTGGGCCATACCGCCGACGATCAGGCGGAAACCTTTCTGATGCGCCTGTCGCGCGCCGCGGGGCTCGAAGGGTTGTCCGGCATGCGCCCCCGCTTTGAGGCCGGGGGTGTCACCTGGCACCGCCCGCTTCTGGCCGTGACCCGCGCCGATCTGCGTGCCTGGCTTTCGGCGCGGGATGTGCCGTGGGTTGACGACCCGTCGAACGACAACCTGCGCTTTGACCGCGTGAAGGCGCGCCGCGTCCTTGCTGCATTGGCGCCCCTGGGGATCGGGACGGGCACGATCACGACCGTCGTCGGCCATCTGGCCCAGGCCGAGGCCGCGCTTTGCGCAGATCTTGACCGGCTGGTCACGGCCCATGTCACCGAAGCGGCGGGCGATGTGGTGATCGAGGCCGCCGCCTTTGCCCCCGATGTCCACCCCGAAATGCGCCGCCGCCTGATCAATGCCGCGCTGATCTGGGTGTCGGGCGCCGACTATGCCCCCCGCGCAGCCAAGGTTTCGGGGCTTCTGGCGGATCTGCGCGACCGCACCCTGCACGGTTGCCGTGTGCTGGCCGGCCCCGGCCAGATCCGCATCACCCGCGAATTTCGCGCCGTGGCGGGCCTTCGCGTGCCCGCAGGCCAGATCTGGGACCGCTGGCAACTGGGCGGCCCCGTCCGGTCGGGCCTGACCATTGCCGCGCTTGGGCTGGAGGGGCTGCGCCACTGCCCCGACTGGCGCGCGACGGGCCTGCCACGCGCCACGCTGCTGGCCAGCCCGGCCATCTGGGCGGGGGCGCAGCTTGTGGCGGCGCCGCTTGCGGGCGTGGAAAACGGCTGGAAAGCGCAGATCGCGCGCGGCAGTTTCCGCCGATCGCTATTCAGACGTTGAACCTGCCCAACTAATCCCTATTTTCAGAACCAAAGGCGCGGACCTGCATCCGGCGCCGGCGAACTATTGGAGGTTTCCCCTTGGGTAACGCGCGCAATCTTGCCTTCTGGGCAGTGCTTTTCCTGCTCATCCTGGCGCTTTTCAACCTGTTTGGTGACGGGCAAAGCTCGGTCAATGCGCGCTCGACCAGCTATTCGGCCTTCATGGACCGGGTCGAAAAGGGTGAGGTTCGGAACGTCCGCCTGGATGGCGAGACGGTGACCTTCCAGGTGGCCGATGGCAGCACCTTCACCACGATCAAGCCCGCATCCGACCCAATCGCGGAAAAGCTGATCGAACGCGGGGTCGAGGTTTCGGTGGTCCGGCAGGAACAGTCGGGCTTCATGTCGCTGCTGGGGGTGTGGCTGCCGTTCCTGGTGCTGATCGGCATCTGGATTTTCTTCATGAACCGCATGCAGGGCGGCGGCAAGGGCGGCGCGATGGGCTTTGGCAAGTCCAAGGCCAAGCTGCTGACCGAAAAGCAAGGCCGTGTGACCTTTGACGACGTGGCCGGTATCGACGAGGCCAAGGAAGAACTGGAAGAAATCGTCGAATTCCTGCGCAACCCGCAGAAATTCAGCCGTCTGGGCGGCAAGATCCCGAAAGGGGCGCTGCTGGTCGGCCCGCCCGGCACGGGTAAGACCCTGCTGGCGCGCGCCATTGCGGGCGAGGCGGGCGTACCGTTCTTTACCATCTCGGGCTCGGATTTCGTGGAAATGTTCGTGGGCGTGGGCGCCAGCCGCGTGCGCGACATGTTCGAACAGGCCAAGAAGAACGCCCCCTGTATCGTCTTCATCGACGAAATCGACGCCGTGGGCCGTGCGCGCGGCGTGGGCATCGGCGGCGGCAATGACGAACGCGAACAGACGCTGAACCAGCTGCTGGTCGAAATGGATGGCTTTGAGGCGAATGAGGGCATCATCATCATCGCCGCCACCAACCGCCGTGACGTGCTGGACCCGGCATTGCTGCGTCCCGGCCGCTTTGACCGCCAGATCCATGTGCCCAACCCCGACATCAAGGGCCGCGAAAAGATCCTGTCGGTGCATGCCCGCAAGGTGCCGCTGGCGCCCGATGTCGACCTGCGCCTGATCGCGCGCGGCACACCGGGGTTTTCCGGTGCCGACCTGATGAACCTGGTGAATGAGGCTGCCCTGATGGCGGCCCGCGTCGATCGCCGTCAGGTCAGCATGGCCGATTTCGAAAACGCCAAGGACAAGGTGATGCTGGGGGTTGAACGCCGGTCCATGGTGTTGACGCCCGAGCAGAAGGAAAAGACCGCCTATCATGAGGCCGGCCACGCCATTGTCGGCCTGGCGCTGCCCAAATGCGACCCGGTCTACAAGGCCACAATCATCCCGCGCGGCGGCGCGCTGGGCATGGTTGTCAGCCTGCCCGAAATGGACCGGCTGAACATGCACAAGGATGAAGCCAGGCAGCGAATCACCATGACCATGGCGGGCAAGGCCGCCGAGATCATCAAATATGGTGAGGAAGGTGTGTCCAACGGCCCGGCCGGCGACATCCAGCAGGCCAGCGCCCTGGCCCGCGCCATGGTCATGCGCTGGGGCATGTCCGACAAGGTCGGCAATATCGACTATGCCGAGGCGCATGAGGGGTATTCCGGCAATGCCGGCGGCTTCTCGGTTTCAGCCCATACCAAGGAACTGATCGAGCAAGAGGTGAAGGACCTGATCGAGGAAGGCTATCAGCAGGCCCGCCAGATCCTTCTGGAACAGTCCGAACAGTTCGAACGTCTGGCCAAGGGTTTGCTGGAATACGAAACGCTGACCGGGGATGAGATCAGGAAGGTGATCGCGGGAACGCCGCTGGGTGGCGATGATGACGCCGAAGTGCCGCCCTCGGGCAGCCTGCCTTCGGTGACGGCGATCCCCAAGACCAAGCCCGCGGCGCCCAAGGGCGGTGACGCCGCCCCCGAACCGTCGGCCTGATCCGGTGACGCGCCTGTCCGCCCCCAGGGGCACGGTCGCGCAGGGCGGGGGGTGGGACCCCGCCCTTTACGGTCGCTATGCATCGCTGCGGCTGCGGCCTGCGCGGGATCTGCTGGCGCGGGTGCCCGATGACCTGCCCGGCGGCAAGATCGTCGATCTGGGCTGCGCCAATGGCGCGGCGGGCCCGGCGATCGCGGACCGCTTCCCCGATCGCAAGATCATCGGCGTCGATGCCGCGCCGGCCATGCTGGCCGAGGCCGCGGCGACCGGCGCCTACCACCGCTGCGATCTGGCCGATGCGGTGGATTGGCGCCCGGGCAAGCCCCCTGCGCTGATCTTTGCCAATGGCCTGCTGCAATGGTTGCCCGATCATGACCGGCTGATCCCCGATCTTGCGGGCCGTCTGGCGCCGGGCGGGGTGTTGGCGCTGCAGATGTCGCGCCAGCACAATGCGCCCTCGCACCGGTTCCTGCGGGAATTCGCGGCGGAAATGTTCCCCGATCGGTTCGATTTCACCGGCTGGCAGCCCCCGGTTGCCGCCCCGATCGACTATCTGCGGATGCTGGCGCCGCTGGGGGCGGCGGATGTCTGGGAAACCGATTACCTTCAGCGCCTGCCCGCTGCCGAAACGGGGCACCCGGTGCGGCTGTTCACCGAACCCACCACGATGCGCCCCTTTCTGGATCTTCTGGCCCGGGATGAGGCGGCGGCCTTTCTGCACCGCTATGAAATGGCGCTTGGCGCGGCCTATCCGGCCGAAGCCGATGGCAGCGTGATCTTTCCCTATCGGCGGATGTTCCTGACCCTGCGCGTCGGCGGCTGACGCGGGCGGCCCTGCGCCGTCCGGCGGGCAGGGCGATTTCCGCCCTGTTGTGTCGCATTTCGGTTCGCCTTGCCCCCGCGCGCGATTAGGCTGGCTCCAACTGACGGAGGACAGGATGCAATCCGATATCGAAATCGCCCGCGCCGCCCACAAACGCCCTATCGCCGAGATCGGCGCGAGCCTGGGCATTCCCGAAGACGCGCTGATCCCCTATGGCCGCGACAAGGCCAAGGTCGATCGCGCCTTCATCGACGGGCTGAAGGGCCGGGCGGATGGCAGGCTGATCCTGGTGACCGCCATCAACCCCACGCCCGCGGGCGAAGGCAAGACCACCACCACCGTGGGTCTGGGCGATGCGCTGTCGCGGATCGGCAAGCGCAGCGCGATCTGTATCCGCGAAGCCAGCCTTGGCCCGAATTTCGGCATGAAGGGGGGGGCCGCGGGGGGCGGCTTTGCCCAGATCGTGCCGATGGAAGAAATGAACCTGCATTTTACCGGCGATTTCCACGCCATCACGGCGGCGCACAATCTGTTGTCGGCGATGATTGACAACCACATCTACTGGGGCAACGCGCTGGAGATTGACGAACGCCGGATCACCTGGCGCCGGGTGATGGACATGAACGACCGCGCGCTGCGCGACATCGTCGTGGGGTTGGGCGGCGTGTCGAACGGCTTTGCCCGCCAGACCGGGTTTGACATCACCGTCGCCTCCGAGGTGATGGCGATCCTGTGCCTGGCGCGCGACCTGGCCGACCTGCAGGACCGGCTGGGCCGCATCGTCGTGGCCTATCGGCGCGACAAGACCCCGATCACCTGTGCCGATCTGAAGGCCGATGGCGCGATGACGGTGCTGCTGAAAGAGGCGATGCAGCCCAATCTGGTGCAGACGCTGGAACATACCCCGGCCTTCGTCCATGGCGGGCCCTTTGCCAATATCGCGCATGGCTGCAATTCGGTGATGGCTACGACCACGGCGCTGAAGCTGGCCGATTACGTCGTGACCGAGGCGGGCTTTGGTGCCGATCTGGGGGCCGAGAAGTTCTTTGACATCAAATGCCGCAAGGCGGGGTTGACACCTGCGGCAGCGGTGATCGTGGCCACCGTGCGCGCGATGAAGATGAACGGCGGCGTGGCCAAGGCCGATCTGGGCACCGAGAACGTCGGGGCGGTACAGAAGGGCTGTCCCAATCTTGGCCGCCATATCGCCAATACCAAGGGCTTTGGCGTGCCGGTCGTGGTCGCGATCAACCATTTCGCCACCGATACCGAGGCCGAGATCGCCGCGGTCAGGGACTATGTGGCGGGGCAGGGCGCCGAGGCGATCGTTTGCCGTCATTGGGCCGAAGGCGGCGCCGGGGCCGAGGAACTGGCGCGCAAGGTCGTGGCGCTGGCCGAAAGCGGGGCCGGGGCCTTCGCCCCGCTTTACCCCGACGGCATGGGCCTGTTCGACAAGATCGACACGATCGCGCGGCGCATCTACCACGCCGGCGAGGTCATCGCCGACAAGGCGATCCGCGATCAGCTGCGCGCCTGGGAAACGGCGGGCTATGGCGATTTTCCGATCTGCATGGCCAAGACGCAATACAGCTTTTCCACCGATCCGCAGCTGCGCGGCGCACCCACCGGCCACACCCTGCCGATCCGCGAGGTACGCCTGTCGGCCGGCGCGGGCTTCATCGTGGTGATCTGCGGCGAGATCATGACAATGCCGGGCCTGCCGCGCAGCCCCGCCGCCGAAACGATCGGCCTTGGCCCCGATGGCGCGGTGATGGGCCTGTTCTAGGCCTTCCGGGCTTGAGCCTTGGCGCGATCCCTGCGATAGGGCATGCACGGATTGTGCAAGGCTTGGGGGCACGGATGAAGACACCGGAAACCATCGCCAGCATGGCAGAACTGCGCACGGAAATCGATGCGCTGGATGCCCGGCTTGTGGCGCTGCTGGCCACGCGCGCGCGGCTGATCGAACGCGCGGCGCAGATCAAACAGGGCGCGGGCCTTCCGGCGCGCATCGACGCCCGGGTGGAAGAGGTCGTGGCCCATGTGCGCGCCGTGGCCCAACGCGAAGGGCTGGACCCCGCCCAGGCCGAGGCGCTTTGGCGTCAGATCATCGAATGGGCGATCACCCGCGAAGAACAGGTTCTGGGAAAAGGAGAGGGGGCATGACCGCCACGATCATTGATGGCAAGGCCTTCGCCGCGCGGGTGCGTGAAAAGGTCGCCGCCCATGCCGCGCGCCTGCACAGCGAACATGGCCTGATCCCGGGGCTGGCCGTGGTGCTGGTGGGCGAAGATCCGGCCTCGGCGGTCTATGTCAAGAACAAGGGCATCCAGACCCGCGCCGCGGGGATGAACAGCTTTGAACACAAGCTGCCCGCCGACACCACCGAAGAGACGCTTCTGGCGCTGATCACCCGGCTGAATGCCGACCCTGCGGTGCATGGTATTCTGGTTCAGCTGCCCTTGCCCGCGCATCTGAACGCCGATCTGGTGATCAATGCGATCGACCCGGCCAAGGATGTGGACGGGTTCCACATTTCGAACGTGGGGCTTCTGGGCACGGGGCAAAAGGCGATGGTGCCCTGCACACCGCTGGGCTGCCTGATGCTGCTGCGCGATCACCTGGGCGACCTGACCGGGCTGAACGCGGTTGTCGTGGGCCGGTCCAACATCGTGGGCAAGCCCATGGCGCAACTGCTGCTGGGCGAAAGCTGCACCGTGACCATCGCCCACAGCCGCACCCGCGATCTGCCCGGGGTGTGCCGGCGCGCCGATATTCTTGTCGCTGCCGTCGGCCGCCCCGAGATGATCCCCGGCGATTGGGTCAGGCCCGGCGCCACGGTGATCGACGTCGGCATCAACCGGATCGAACGCGACGGCAAAACCCGTCTGGCAGGCGATGTGCATTTCGCCTCTGCCGTGCAGGTGGCAGGCGCGATCACGCCGGTGCCGGGGGGCGTCGGGCCGATGACCATCGCCTGCCTGCTGGCCAATACCGTCACCGCCTGTTGCCGCGCACATGGCCTGCCGGAACCCGAAGGCCTGACGGCCTGACCGGATCAGGCGGGGTCTACCGGCACCATCGTCCCCTGCAGGACCGCGATCAGCTTGCGGCTGCCATCGGTGGCCTCGGCCGCAACCTCGGCGGTGACCACGCTCAGCCGTTTGCCCGCCTTGACGACCCGGCCCGACGCGACCAGTTGCGTGCCGACCGCCGGGGCCAGCAGGTTGATCTTGATCTCGGCGGTCATGACTTCGCGCCCTTCGGGCATCAGGCTCAGGGCGGCATAGCCCGCGGCGGTATCGCCCAGGGCAAAGGTCAGACCGGCATGGCCCGCGCCATGTTGCTGACAGGCCGCCGGCAGGATCGGCGCCGTGATCTCACACAGACCGGGTTCCAGCGCGGTGATCCGCGCGCCAAAGGTCTGCATCAGGCCCTGCCGGGCAAAGCTGTCGTTGATGCGCGCAGCAAGGGGCATGTCTGTCATTACGGGTCCTCCGGGCCGACAGTCTGGCCCGGCGCGGGGGGGCTGGCAACAGGCAAAGCGCCTGTCATCCGTGCTGCGCGTTCTGTGCCGGGCGGGGCGGCGGGATCACCAGTGTCGCATGCGCGGCCCGCGCCGCGGCGGGGCCGTGCCGCATGGCACCAAGACGGTCCCGCGCTTGCCTGCCACAAGGACCGGACACTGCCTGCGGAAGCCTCCGGCGGGAGTATTTGGGCCAAGAAGAAGCCAGGGCCGGGGGAAGAGATTGCCGCTTCTTCTTGGAAAAAATACTCGGATTCCGGCGCTGCGGCCGGGTGCGCCGGTCAGTGTTGGATCGCTTCTTCGCGTACGAACATGTTGGCCCAGGCGCGGTCGATCAGTTCGGGGCTCATCTGATAAGGGATGCCTTCGAATTCGCAGATCGCGATCATCTGGTCGATCAGGAACACCGGCTGGTAATTCGCATAGACGTTGTCGATCGTGGGGTATTTGGTCTTCAGCAGATAGACCAGCGCCGCTTCGTTCAGCGGCATTTTTTTCTTCTTCGCCACCAGCGCGAAGATCTTCAGGAAATCCTGCTGGCTGGGGCCGTCGATCTTGATCTTGAAGAAGATCCGGCGCAGCGCCGCCTTGTCGAAGATCTGGTTTGGGTGGAAGTTGGTGGAAAAAATCACCAGCGTGTCAAAGGGCACCTCGAATTTTTCGCCCGACTGCAGGGCCAGGATGTCGCGGCTTTCCTCCAGCGGCACGATCCAGCGGTTGACGAGTTTTTGCGGCGGTTCTGCCTGTCGGCCAAGGTCGTCTACGATGAAGACCCCGCCCGAGGATTTCATCTGCAAGGGCGCGGTATAGGTGCGTGCGGTGGGGTTGTAGGTCAGGTCGAGCATGTCGAGCGACAATTCGCCCCCGGTGATCACGGTGGGGCGTTCGCACAGCACATAGCGGTTGTCGAAGCGGTTGCCGGATTTGCGCAGGCTGTTGGGGTCATCCACCGATTCCGTCGCAGCGGAATGCACGATCGGGTCGTAGACGGTAATCACCTGGCCTGCGTATTCAACGGCGCGGGGGATGTAGATGCGATCCCCCAGCGCGTCGCGGATGCCGTTCGAGATCGAGGATTTGCCGTTGCCGGGCGGGCCATACATCAGAATCGACCGGCCCGAGGACACGGCGGGGCCAAGTTGGTCCAGCAGCGTCGGCGGCAGGATCAGGTGGCCCATGGCCGTGGTCAGCTGATCGCGTGTAAGCTGGATATTGCGGATCGACTGGCGCGTCGTCTGTTCGCGATATTGCGCCAGCGGCACCGGCATGGCGCCGTAATATTCCGATTGCGACAGCGCATCGAGCGCGCGGGCCTTGCCCGCATCGGCCAGCTGATAGCCCATCTCGCCGCCGGAATTGGCGTGCAGGGTGCCGGTGGCCTCGACCAGGCGCTGGGCGCGGCACATGTCGATCAGTTCCTGCGTCAGGGTCAGTGGCAGCGCGATCAGGCGCGACAGTCCGGTGGCCGTGTCCATGTTGGTGCGGAACATCGTCTTGAGGAGGATGTCGCGCATCATCACCACCGTCAGGCCGACGTCCTGCAGGGATTTGGGTGGCACCGGCGCCAATACGTTCGTTGCCATCATATTCATTGCCTGCGGTCCCTCTTTCCGGCCGTTTCGGCTGTCTGATGCCAGCCCCGCCGCAGGTTGCCCCGCCAATATGGCAAAATGAGGGAAAGCCCCGGGCGGGATGGGGATCAGGCCTGCAGGCCCAGGGCGACCCAGGTCCACAGTGTTCCCACCAGCGCCAGGCCCAGCGGGAAATCGGCGCGCTGCCAGCTGACCCAATCGGGGGCGGCGGCGCGTGCGGCCGGGATCGCGCGGAACAGGCGGTGGGCGGCGAAAGCGCCCAGCAGGAAGGCCGCCAGCAACAGGAAGGCCGCCGACAGGGCCTCAAGCGGGAAGAAGGGCGCGGCGGCGGCGGCGAATTTCGCATCCCCCATGCCGAAATGCGCGATCATGTTCAGAAAGACGCCGACGGCCAGCACCACCGGCACATGCGCCAGGCGCCAGGTCCAGACCCCGGGCGGCAGCAGGAAGGGACCGGCCAGGACAAAGACCGCCAGCAGTGCCAGCACCGCCTTGTTGCGGATCTTCATGAACTTCAGGTCGGTCCAGATCACCCAGGCGCAAATCGGGGTGATCAGGATCAGAAAGATCAGCGCCGATGTGGCGGGGGGCAGGCCAAGCATCGCGGCCTAGCCCTTGGCCACATTGGCATCCAGCGCGGCCAGCGCGCGGGCGGCTTCCTCGAAATGCTGCGGATGGGTATCGACCGCCTCTTGCAGCAACCCTTTGCCGATTGCCACATCGCCCTGCTTGATCGCCGACAGCGCCGCCGTGTAAAGCAGCTGCGCGCGTTCGGTCTGGGACATGTCGATCACCGGCATGTCGTATTTGCGCTGTGCCGCGCGGGCCAGCACCAGGTTGTTCTTGGTCGTGAAGACCCGCGGGTCATGTGTCAACGCTTCGGAGAACAGCCTTTCAGCGCCCTTCGCATCGCCGCGCGTCAGCTTGGAAAAGCCCCAGTTGTTCAGCACGCCGCCCGGTCTTGTCGTCAGCCCCGCTGCGGTTTCATAGAAGGAATCGGCTTTGGCCCAGTTCTTGTTGGCATCGGCCACCATCGCCTCAAGGCGGTATCGCTGATAGGTTTCGTGTGTGGGTGGGATCTGGTTCAGCGTCGCTTCGGCGCCCTTCCAGTCGTTGCCGCGGATCTGGGCATCGGCCAGTTGCACGCGATCTTCGTTGTCGCTGCCGGGCAACGCGATGACCTCGGCCCAGACGCGCGCGGCCTCGTCGGGGCGGCCGGCGCGCACCAGCGATTTCGCCAGGCCCCGCCGCAGATCTATCCGGTCGGGGTTTTCATCCGCGCTGCGCTTGAAATAGGCCACCGCCTCATTCGGGTCGCCCACCGTCAGCATGATGTCGGACAGGTTCGTTTCATCGATCGCGTTCACGCTTTTCATCGCGTGGGCGACATCGGCATCGGTTTTCTGACAGCCTGCCAGCGCAAGCGCGCCGCCCGCAAGCAGCATGAAGAAAACAGGGTGGCGCATGTTTCTGCGTCCTTTTGCTCGTTGCCTCAGGATCGGGTTCAGCGTTTGGTCAGAAGAAGGTATTCACCCGCCCCCCGCCGCACCAGCGTGAAGTTCCGTTCCTCGGGAACACCGTAGCCCGGATCGCCCCGGTTGGCGAGCGCGAGGCGCAGGTTTTCCCGGATCGCGTCCGAATGGCCACTATCCAGCGCATAGGCGGTTTCAAAGACCTTCGCGGCCTCGGCCACCTCGCCCTTTTCCATCAGCACGACGCCAAGGTTGTTCCAGGCGGGTACGAAGCTGCGATCCTGTTCGATGGCGCGGCGCAGCAGCTGTTCGGCCTGGCCCAGCCGGCCCAGATGCAGGTTGGCCGATCCCACGGCGGACAGCACATCGACATCTGCCCCCTGCCTGGCGGCGGCGCGGTAATAGGCCTTCAGCGCCAGTTCATATTCGCCCGCGGCCATCAGCCGGTGGCCGACGGTCAGCCCATCCACCGCCTCGCCCCCCGCGGCGGTGCCGGGGGCATAGGGGCTGCCATCTTGCGGCGCAAGGCCGCCCGGGGAACAGGCGGCCAGAAGCACGAACAGGGCGGCCAGGGCGCGGCCGGTGCGCAGAGGGGGCATGAAGGTCTAGAAGCTCATGGATTTGAAGTTTTCCATCATATCATGCACCGAGGGGCCGACAAGGATGATCAGAAGCGGTGGCACCGTGAACATCATCGTGCCCAGCGTCATCTTGGTAGGGATCTTGTTGGCGGCCTCTTCGGCGCGCATGATCCGCTTGTCGCGCATGTCGGCGGCATACAGGCGCAGCGCCTCGGCGATTGAGGTGCCGAAGGTCTGCGACTGGATCATCACGGTCACGAAAGAGGCCACATCCGGCACGCCCGACCGTTCGCCGAAGGCGCGCAGCACCTGCGCCTTGTCCTTGCCGGCCTTGATTTCCTGGCTGACGGTTTCGAATTCCTCGGCCATCACGGGGTAGGATGTGCGCAGTTCCCTGGCCACCCGCAAGATCCCCTGATCCAGCGACTGCCCCGCCTCGACGCAGACCAGCAGCATGTCCAGCGCGTCGGGAAAACCGTTCTGGATTTCGGCGGTGCGCGCGGCGATGCGCTGATCGACCCAGCGCTGCGGGCCGTAATAGCCGGCAAGACCCGGGATCAGCACCCACAGGATCGCCTCGGTTGAACTGAACGCGCCATTGGCGTTCATCACGAAGGCATAGACCCCGCCCAGCGTCAGCATCCCAAGCCCAAGCCCGAACTGAATGGCGTGAAAGGTCCGCACGGCGCTGGCGCTGCGATAGCCGGCGCGGGTCATCCGCATGCGGGCGGCCGACATCTCCTGCTCGGTCTTGGGTTCCAGGAAGTTGGCATATTTGTCCAGCTTGTCCGACCCGCCGCCAAGGCGCAGGCTTGCCTTTGTGGTCTTGCCCGCCTTGTCGCGCCCGCGAAGGGGCGATGCCCCGCCCGGCCCCTTGCGCCCTTCGCGCAGCCGGTCAAAGGGGTCGGCGCGTTTCTTCAGCAGCGCGGGCAGGGTGGCCAGCACCATCAGCAGACCCACGCCCCCCAGCGCGATCAGCGGGCCCATCGGCCCCAGCGCATTCGTCAGCGTCGCGTTGAGCGATTGGACAATATCCATTTCCCGCCTCCTCAGACCTTGATCGTCGTCATGATCTTCATGAACAGCATGTTCGCCCCCAGCAGCGCGAAAACGACGATCGCGGTCGGGATGAAGGCGGGCGTATCCTTGACCGCGTCATAATAGTCCGGCGCCACGATCTGGATGATCACCAGCACCACGATCGGGAAGGCGGACAGGAAGATCCCCGACCAGCGTGGTTCTGCGGTGATCGCGCTGACCCGGCGGAACAGCCGGAAACGCGCGCGGATCACCTTGGACAGGCCATCCAGGATCTCGGCCAGGTTGCCGCCCGATGTTTGCTGGATCGACACGGCCACCGCCAGGAAGCGCAAATCCTGCATGTCCATCCGTTCGGCCATGTCGCGCAGGCTATCGGCCACGTTGCGGCCATAGGCGGCCTCGTCGGCGATGATGCCGAATTCCGACCCAAGCGGGTCGGCCACCTCTTTTGCCACGATCTGGATCGCCGAGGAAAACGGATGGCCCACGCGCAGGCTGCGCACCATCAGTTCGACGGCTTCGGGCAATTGTTCCTCGGCCAGCTTGATCCGCTTGGATGCCTTGCCGCTGACCCAGAAATAGACCGCGCCCACCCCCATGCCGACCGACAGCGCGATGCGCACGGCAAGCCCCGCCTGGCTGGCCAGCGTCAGCCCGACAAAGGCCACCGCCGACAAAAGCGCCATCACCCCGATCAGCGCGGCGGGGGAAAAGGCGATGTTGCCCTTGCGCGCCTTTTCGGCCAGCAGGGAATAAAGCGGGATGCCCCTGGCGTTCATGTGCTGGGTGGCTTCCTTGCGAAGCTGTTCCAGCACCTCTTCGCGCCGGCCACCCTTGTCCAGCAGCGCCAGGCGGCGGTTGACCTTGTTGTTGAGCGAGATCGACTTGCCGAAGACCAGCAGGTAGATCCCTTCCACCAGCAGAAGAACCGCAACGAAGATCAGGCCGTAGATGATCGGGGTGGGGCTGATGATCATTGGTTTCAGCCCTCCACCGGTTCATAGATCGAGGCGGGCAGATCATAGCCCCATTGCCGGAACCGATCGGAATAATGCGACCGGACCCCGGTTGCGGTAAAGCGACCGATGATCCTGCCATCCGGCGCAAGGCCCAGCCGTTCGTAGCGGAAGATTTCCTGCATCGAGATTACTTCGCCTTCCATCCCGGTGATCTCGGTGATCGAGGTCATCCGGCGCGAACCGTCCTGCAGTCGGCTGGCCTGCACGATCAGGTTGACCGCGCTGGCGATCTGGCTGCGGACCGCCTTGATCGGCATTTCGATCCCCGACATGGCGATCATGTTTTCCAGGCGGCTGATGCCGTCGCGGGCGCTGTTGGCGTGGATCGTGGTCATCGACCCGTCGTGGCCGGTGTTCATCGCCTGCAACATGTCGATCACTTCCTCGCCGCGGGTTTCGCCGACGATGATCCGGTCGGGCCGCATCCGCAGCGCGTTGCGCAGGCAGTCGCGCGGGGTGACGGCGCCCTTGCCTTCCACATTCGGCGGGCGGCTTTCCATCCGGCCGACATGGATCTGTTGCAGCTGAAGTTCGGCCGTATCCTCGATCGTCAGGATGCGCTCGGAATTGTCGATGAACGACGACAGCGCGTTCAGCGTGGTGGTTTTCCCCGAACCCGTCCCGCCCGAAACGATCACGTTCAGCCGGGTGGACACGGCGGCCTGCAGATAGGCGGCCATTTCTTCGGTAAAGGCGCCAAAGCGCACCAGATCATCGATCCCCAGCTTGTCCTTTTTGAACTTTCGGATGGAAACCAGACTGCCATCCACCGCGATCGGCGGCACCATCGCGTTGAACCGCGACCCGTCGGCCAGGCGGGCATCGACATAGGGATTCGATTCATCCACCCGCCTGCCCACGGCGGACACGATCTTGTCGATGATCCGCAGCAGGTGGCGTTCGTCCTTGAAGGTGATGTCGGTCAGCTGCAGCTTGCCGCCGCGTTCCACAAAAATCTGTTGTGGCCCGTTCACCAGAATGTCGCTGACGGTTTCGTCCTTCAGCAGCGGTTCCAGCGGGCCAAGGCCCATGACCTCATCATACAGTTCCTGGTTCAGCGTCTGGCGTTCGGTGGCGTTCAGCGCCACCGACATCTCGGCCATCGCCTCGCCCGCGATCGAGGCGATTTCCGCCTTCAGTTCGGTTTCCGAGGCGCGTTCCAGCGCGGACAGGTTCAGGTTTTCCAGAAGGCGGCGGTGCAGTTCCACCTTTAGCTCGCTCATCCGTTCCTTGCGCTTGCGCTCCTTGTCCAGGGCGGCGGCCTGGGCGGCCAATTCGGCCGGGGCGACGGGGCGGCGCTGGATCAGGGGCTTGTGGTCGACGACCGGCGCGCCCGCGGCCTCGGGCCTGTCGGTGCCCGCAGGTTTCAGCGCCGGGCCCTTGGTCGGCTGCGCGGCCTTCTTGTAGCGCGAGAACATCGGTCAGTCTCCTCAGGGTGCGGCGCTTTCGGCGACCTGCGTCAGCGCCAGCAGCGATTGGGCAAGCTTTTGCAGTTCCTTGCGCAGGGGCGCTTTCGCGGCCGTTTCGGCCAGTGGCAGCCCGTGGTCATTGGCCTGGGTGATCGGCTTGCCGCCATCAGGCAGTTGCACCTCGATCGAGATGTCCAGGCTTTCAGCCATCCGCTTGACGCGCGACTTGCCGGTCAGGTCGGTAAATTTCGGCGCGCGGTTCAGGATGAAGCGCAGCTTTTCCGCCGGAAGCCCCTCGGCCTTGAGCGCGCGGATCATCCGCAGCGCATTCTGCGCCGAACGCATGTCCAGTTCCAGAAGCGCGAAATAGACCTTGGCCTGCTGCAGGACCGCCTCGGTCCATTGCGCCACGGTTGAGGGCATGTCGATCACGACAAAGTCGAAATTGGCCCGCGCCATGTCGATGATGCGGTTCACGTCTTCGCCGGTAACGATGTCCAGCGGCAGCATGTCGACCGGCGCGGTCAGCACATGCAGCCGGTCATTGAAAGTCAACAGCGCCTGCCGGAAGGATGAGGCGTCCATATGCGCCGTGTCCGACAGCAGTTCGAACACCACCTCGCGGCGCGGCAGATCCAGATAGGTCGCGGTCGAGCCATACTGGAAATCGAAATCCAACAGGCAGACCCGCGGCGCGGACGCGCCCTTTCTTTGTTCGCGCGCCAGTTCCCAGGCCAGGTTCACCGCAAACGTCGTGGCGCCCACACCACCCGACAGGCCATGCACCGGCAGCACCACGCCGTCACGCCCGCCGGTGGCCTTGAAGGCGGTGTCGGCAGTTTCGCTGACATGGGGGGGCAGCATGGCGGCGGGGGCATCGGCCTGGCCAAGCCGTTCGATCGCCTCATGCAGGGCGCCTTCGGGCAGGGGGTAGGGGACGAAATCATCCGCCCCCAGCCGCAGCAGTTGATGCAGGGCGATCGGGCTGACCTCTTCGGCGATCACGATCACCCGGATGCCCCGGTCCTTGGCGGTGGTGATTACCGAAGAAATCCGGGCCAGATCGGTCTCATCCTGGCTGTCCACCGCGACGGCCACGAATTCCAGCGAATCCGCATCGGGTTGCGACAGGAACTGAACCGCGTCGTCAAAGGTCAGGTCGCCCCAGCTTTCGCCAAGCTCGGCTTCCATATCCTCGATCAGAAGATCGAAATTCGCCACATCGCGCGAGATCGTGCAGGCCACGATCGGCGCGGGTTCGGGTTTCAGAACTGCTGCGGTACTCATAGCCTCACGTCCTTTTGCACGCGGATCCGGGGCGCCCTAACGTTGATCATGCTTTTGCCAGCCATCTGTCAGACCGATCCCGTCATCCGGGCACGACTCGGGGTCGTGCCACTTTTGCCTGGGTTTACGGTCGTCGGGAATCTTGGCGACATTGGGGCTATAATGTTCCAATTGTGCGATTTTGGTTTACGATGGAACGGGAACGGCGGCCTTTGTTTTCACAAGGCCGCCGTGTCCGGTTCTGATCGTGACGTTGTGGTCGCTTAGCCGCCGGTGCCAGTCTGGATGATCGTGTCGTTCAGCGTGTGTGCCGGCGCGGCGCTGCGCACATATTCACGGAAGATCACGGCGGCATATTTGCCGTTCAGCACCATCGGGTGGCTTTTGACAAAGCCCGAAACCTCGGTGACGGTGCGGCGGTTCCGTTCCTCGGGCGCCTGGGTGTAGACAAGGGGCTGCGTTTCACCAAAGGAAACGACCGCCTCCAGCCGTGTGCGCGAAATGCCCTGGCTGGCAAGATAGGCCACCACCGCCTGCGCCCGGCGCAGGCCAAGTGCCTTGTTGTAGCTTTCCGATCCGACCAGATCGGTGTGGCCATAGACGCGGAACCGCACTTCGGGGAACTGCCGGATCCAGTCCGCCTGCTGGCGCAGGGCCGCCTGGGCCTGACCGTCCAGAACCGAGGAATTGAAGGCAAAGGTGACGGTATTGGGCACCTCGGCGGCAAAGCGGTTGGTCAGGTTGACCGCCAGATCGCGATCGCCGGTTTGCACCAGCGTGTTGTTCATCGTGGCATTGCCGAAGCCGCCGGTGTCAAGTTCGCTTCCCGCCTCGGAATGGAAACCGCGGGCGGCCGGTTCACAGGCGGCCAGCGCCAGAACCGCCGCCGCGAGCATGAGATTGCGCATTGCTGGCCCCCTGTTCATCCGCTTACTCCATCACATAGCCGTAGGAGCCCGTGAAATCCTGCTTGGCCACTTCGGCGGCCGCGCCCGATTTCGGGCCGGTGCCGGCCGCGGTCTTGCCAAACAGGAACAGCTCTGCCTCGGTCGGCGGGCGGACCCGGTCGGTCGGCAGGGCCAGCGCCTCGCCCCGGGTGGGCGAAACCAGATGCGGCGTCACGATGATCACCAGTTCCGACTGCTGGCGCTTGTAATCCGCCGACCGGAACAGGGCGCCCAGAACCGGCACGTCACCCAGCCACGGCACCTGCGCGTTCAGGTCGTTGAAGCTGTCCTGCAGCAGGCCGGCGATGGCAAAGCTTTCGCCATCGCGCATTTCAACCGTTGTCTTGGTTTCGCGCCGCTTGAAGGCGTTGACCGAAAAGCCGCCCGATTGCAGGCTGACCGAGGTGTCGATTTCCGACACCGCCGCGGTGATCGCCAGGTTGATGATATCGCCATCCACCACGCGCGGAATGAACGACATTTCCACGCCGAAGGGCTTGTATTCAATCGAGATGCTGCCGTCATCGACCACCGGGATCGGGTATTCCCCGCCGGCCAGGAACTTGGCCTCCTGGCCCGACAGCGCGGTCAGGTTCGGTTCGGCCAGCGTGCGCACGACGCCCTTGGATTCCAGCGCCTCAAGCAGCACCGCGAATTCCAGGTTGCCCGAGGTGAACCCCAGCCCCAGGGCCCCGGTCGAGGTCGTTTTCACCGGGAAATTGCCGTTGTCAAAGGAACCGGAAAGCGCCCCGTTCGAGGTATAGTTGCCCGTGCCCGAGGCAACGCCCACATCCCCCGTCACCCCGCGCACCCCCAGCGAGGCCGACAGGTTCTTGGACACGGATCGCTGCATTTCGGCAAAGCGCACCTTCAGCATCACCTGCTGGGTGCCGCCCACCGTCATCAGGTTCGAAACCCGGTCCGGCGCATAGCGTTGGGCCAGGTCCAGCGCGCGGTCCAGCTTGGCCGTCGACGAAACGGTGCCCGACAGCACGATCCCGTCGTTGGCGGTGCGCACCTCGATGGTTTCGCCGGGCAGGATCTGGCGCAGCCGTTCCTTGAATTCGCCGATGTCGGGGGTGACCTGCACCTCGACATTGGTGATCAGCTTGCCGTCGGCGCCCAGGATCGTCATCGTCGTGCGGCCCGGCACCTTGCCCAGCACATAGATCGTGCGGTCCGACAGCGTGGTGATATCGGCGATGCCGGGGTTGGCGATCGACAGTTCCGCAAAGGGCTGGTCGCTTTCCACCACCACGGCGCGGTTCATCGGAACGTTCAGCGGGCTGGAAGCCGAGCCGGACATCACCCGCAGCGTTTCCGCCGCAACGGGCGCCGCCATGCCAAGCACCAGCGCGCCACCCAAAAGCCCGGCCTGAATCAGATATTTCATACTCATTGTGATCCTGCCTCTCTGATCACGTCACATGGCGGATCTGGCGCCCGCCTTAGGAAGTTTTGCCCGAAATTTGCCACATCATGTGCGAGTTGCGATATTTTTGCAAGAATCAACGCATTGCCGCAGGGCGTTCATGTGGAAATCCTGCAACAGGCCGGGTGTCGCCTGCCTGTCCCGCCAACGCTGCGCGCGGCGGGGCAGGGTCAGTTGGTGCAGGGGATTTCGACCTCGACCACCTCGGCGCCCTTGCGGGTGCGAATCGTGCAGACCCTGGCGGCCTCGACCTTCACCACCGCGGGGGCGGTGACGCCCAGCAGCTGGTTGCGGTCAATCTCGATCGCGCCGATTTCACTGGTGTTCTGCATCCCCACCAGTGACAGCGTCAGCCGCCCCGTGGATTGCGCCAGCGTCAGCGCCGCGACCTGTTCGGGGGACACTTCGGCGGTGACGGTGCGCGCGATCCGGGTGGTTTCGCTGCGGTCGGCATCGGCGCTTTGGTCCACGGCGATCAGGCGCAGGTTGGTGTCGATCAGCTTGGTGACCGGCTGGCCGTTGATCTGGCCCGACCAATAGACATCGACATGATCGCCCGGCCGCAAAAAGCCCGACACGCCCGATGCCACGTCCACATTGATGGTAAAGGCGCGCATGTTGACCGACAGCGCGGCGTGAATGCCCGCATCGGTGCCCGGCGCCGTGACCTTGCTTTCCAGGATCGGTTCAAACGCCGCGAAAGACCGCAGCGCGGCGCGGGGGCGGGTTTCGGCATCCAGAAACACGGCGCGGGGGGCGTTCTGGGCGCCTTGCGCCACGGTGATCGCCTGATAGGCGCCTTCGGGCACCTTGCCGGCCTGAACCTTGATCACCTCAAGGTCGTCGCGGGTAAAGCGTTCGCCGTATTCAAGCGGGCGTTTGACCACCACCACATCGATCAGCTGCGGCGATTTCTGCCGTTCGCGCAGAAGATAGTCCCGTTCAGCCTGGGCGCGGGCAATCGTTTCCTGCGCCATATAGACCGCAGCCCCCGCAAGGGCGACGCCAAGCGCCAGCACCAGCACAACAACCATACGCATCCGACTACTCCTTCCTCATGCACCGCCAGCGTGGCCGGGGCCCGGGGCGTTTTTGCCTTCCTGAGCGCAAAAAGTGGCAACACCGTGGCGGATTTTCGGGGGAACCATGAAGCGGCGGCGCGAACAGGTAAACCGGTTAAGGCTGGCTTGACCGGCTGGATCAGACCTCGCGCGCGCTCAGGTATGCCGCGATTGCCTCGGACAGCGACGATGTTCCATCGAAAAGCAGGCCAACGACCATTGCGCCGAAACCCACCACAACCGCCGTCAGCACGACCCAGTCCACCGTGACTGCGCCGTCTTCATCTTTCCATGCCAACCGCAGGGCAGCAAAATGGGTCTTCATCGGCAATCCTCGTAAATCTACCTGGCTGCTACCATGATCGGTGGCTTCCGGGATAAGGGTGCTTTTGTATCTGGGCCAAATTCGGGCAAATTGGGGAAATGTTTGGGCCACGGCGGATTTTCGGCTTTGGCGTGACGGCAAAATGAAAAGGCCACGCGAAGATCGCGTGGCCCTGATTGTCTTTTGGGGGCTGGAAGGATCAGCCGGGATTAGCGGGCGGAACAACGCCAACGTTGGTCGATTCGGTGGTCATGTAGCCGCCGATCCCGGTTGCCAGATCTTCGGTGCCCTGACGGATGAAGCTCAGCGCCAGCGCGCCCAGGCCAACAACGGCAGCGGTCAGCACAACCCAGTCAACGGTCACGGCGCCGTCTTCTTCGGTGCGGATCTTGCGAGCGAATTTGAACAGTTTCATCGTATTTCCCCTTGCGGTCACTGGTTGCATCCTCCGCGCCCCGGGTCGCTGGCCCTGTGTTGCTGTGGCCTAACCGTCGCGGCATGTCCCTATATCGCCTTTGGATGGTGGCAGGATTTGGGCAGGCCTTGGGCCTTTTCACGAAGCGTTAATTTTCTTTGGGTGATTTTCCCAAAGCATTGAAAATAAATGAAACATTCCTGAATTTTCGGATTTTCCGCCCCGGAAACCTGTTGCCTTCTGGTCGATTTCGGGCGCTTTCGCCCCCATTTGGCCGGTTTTTCTGGATTTTCCGGCCCGATGCGGGGATAAGAAATCCAAGGGGCAAAGACCCCAGAGCAGGTATTTCACAAGGCAGGACGGCCGGAATGCACCGCATATGGGCAGGGGCGATGGCGATCTGTGTGGCGCTTGGCGCCGCGCCCGCGGGGGCAGAGCTTGCCGCGCCGATCACGAATGACATCCAGCCCAAGCGCGTGGGCGTGCCGCAGCCCGGCACCAGGCGGTTCCTGACGATCCAGATCGACCCCGAGGAACAGCGCCGCGCGCTGGCCGCCGCCGCCGCCCGGCCCTTTACCCCGGTGACGCGCCTGCCCGATGCGGCGGCGCCCAAGGGGCCGGGCATCTATGACTGGTATTGGGATGCCGTCTCGCCCAGCCTGGGCGACCGCGACGGGCGCTTTGGCAAGGCGCTGGCGGCGCTGTCGCAGGGGCCGGGGGGCAAGGCGGTGGCCGCGCCCCGGCTTGCCCATCTGCAGGATATCGCGACCCGCCACGGCGCCGACATCCTGGCCGCCACGATCGGCACCGAGGTATCGCCCGCGCTGGTGCTGGCGGTGATTGGCATCGAAAGCGGGGGGCGGGTGGATGCCGTGTCATCCGCCGGGGCGGTGGGGCTGATGCAGCTGATCCCGGCCACGGCGGATCGGTTCAAGGTCGGCGACAGCGTCGATCCGGTGCAGAACATCCGCGGCGGCGTGGCCTATCTGGACTGGCTGATGAAGGAATTCGACCGCGACCCGCTGATGGTGCTGGCCGCCTATAATGCGGGTGAAAATGCGGTGAAAAAGAACGGTGGCGTGCCACCGTTTGCGGAAACCCGCGCCTATGTGCCCAAGGTTCTGGCCGCCTGGACGGTGGCGCGCGGTCTGTGCCGCACCCCGCCCGAGCTTGTGACCGATGGCTGCGTCTTTGCGCTGAAGGGCACCTGATTACCCCATGAAAAAGGCCCCGCAGCGGATGCGGGGCCCCCTTGTCCTTTTGCC
>NZ_JBKFEY010000040.1:0-14117 GCF_046507575.1 Pontitalea aquivivens
TGACCCGGCGGTGCGGGACCTGCCCGACGACACCCCGGACGAGGTCCGCGCAGTCGCGGCCGCCAAGGCGCTGGCACGGCGGGCGATCCTGGCCTGGGAGGGCGTGGGCGATGGGGACGGTCGGCCGATCCCGGTGACGCCGGAAGGGATCGACGCGCTCCTCGAGATCTGGCCGATCTTCGAGGCCTTCCAGAGCGGCTATGTCGCGAAGGCCCTTCTGCTGGACGCGGAAAAAAACGCCTCATCGCCCTTGCCGACTGGCACTTCGGAGGGGGCGACAGGTACTGCGAAGCCTGCCAAGGGCCGTGCCCGGACTGCCCGGCGCGGCTGAACGCGCCGATCACGTTCGAGGGCGAACAGATCTGGGACCTGGTGGGGCGGCTGGGCGGGCAGTTGCGAGTCGCGGGCGGCCTCGGCGGCGGCACCGTGCTCGGCTGGGACATGGGGGCAGCGCTGGCCATGGCGCGGGCGCTGGGGATCGACGCACTTGTCGCCGCCGAAGTCCTGCCCGCGCTCGAGGCGGCGATGGTGCGCAAGCTGAATGAGCAGATGAGCGGGCAGGGCGGCTGAAGGCTGATCAGCGCGTGCGGATCGCCCGGACGTTCTGCATCGGTCTTTCGATTTCATGGACCTTGGCGCGATCCTCGCCCCGCGCATTCGCCAGGGCTTCTTTCATGCCGCGCTCGATACTCGCGAATGCGTCGCTCATGTCGTTCTCCCGCAGCCTGTTGCAAGCAGTTCCCTCAAGGCGCTGAGGGCTTCTGCGCCCTTATGTGCCAATGATTCACACCTCTCAAGGATCCCGAACATGGCCGAGAAACGCGTGCTCAATTCAAAGGGCGACCACACATTCGCTGATAGCTCTGCCTGATATGCGCTATTTCGGCCGCATAGGCCCTGATCTCTTCCGCCGCCAACACCTTGGGTTCGTTCGTCACCACGCAATAGGTCGAAGGTTCTGCTACACGCTCGCCGTTCAGGATCGCTGTCAGTGCCGACTCGCGCGCGCGGCGCTGGTCGCGGCATGCCGTGGCGTGAACCTCCTCGTGTGCAAGCGTCGCGGTCTCCAACACATCAGCAGCGCACCCTGTGGGACGTTCCGAGACTTCGACCTTGCAGGTCTGACAATTTGTAGAAGCGACGGAAATCGGGCTAGGGGAGTCCAGTTTACCCGAAGAACCGGAGGGGGCCGACGGCGCGCTGCTCGAGCCTCCCATGCCCGCGGCGCGCTGCCATCCGTTCGCTTCGCGTTCTGCAGCGGCCGCGACCGCAGCGGCTGGTGTCAGATCCTGCGTCGCGACAAGGTCGATGGCATATTCCATATGATGCGTTCGCCAAGGCCTGGCCTGGGGCATGTTCGAAGGGCTGCTGTGCAGGACAGGATTGGAATAGAGGTTCTCAAAGAACCTGGCACTTTCGATTCTCTCGCGCAGCTGATCGAGGAAGGGCTTGCAATCGCATCGCGGATCTACACGGCCAACTGCGGCAGGCGTAACAAGCGCGGCGCCTCCGTCTGACCAAGCTGCGCCACCCGCGCCATCAACGCCGAAAGTCCATTTTAGCGTAAATGTCTCGGGCGAGGTCGTTTGCAGGCTCCAGCTTACATAGGCGATTCCTCGGTAGGGAATCCGAACTGCATAACTCTGATCCTCCTGCCGGGCCAGTCGCTTGACGTTACCCGTCTCGGGCGAGCCGAAGCCAGTGAGCACCAGGGTCTCGCCACACTCCTCTACGGAAAGCTGGAACTCCTGGCCGTCGGGGCCACCGCCAGGCCCCATGATCGTTCGCGTTTGACCTGTCGACATGCGCCAGATTCCTTCGCGGGGCATCTCGCATGTTTCCTGAGCGGCAACCGCGCCGCTCCCAAGAAAAAGGCACAGTATGGTCGCACGGAAGCTGCGCTCGATCCACATGTCGACGTCCTCCGGCACTACAGGGCCTCATCATCGTGAGGTGGGCGTTGCTGGCTGTCAACCGACAATCCCCAAGTGGCGCGCCGCTTGAAGATGAGGTCGCCCGAACTTGTCGGTCGATCATGCATTTCGCGCTTCGTGAGGCTGCAGCGGGCAGCGACGACCGCTGGAACTTGGAGAATCACACGGGCCGTCACGATGCGCAGTCATACGCACGACGCAGCCAGTCCGCGATGTCGTCATCAAGATCGGCAGGGCTACGCAACTCGAGATGGTGCATGAAGCGTCCGGGCGCGGGTTCGACGATTTCCTTCCAACGTGGAGATGGATCGCGCGCGGGGAGCGAGACACTCAAAACCAGTGGCGCGACATCAGGGCCGCGCAGATACCGATCCGGGCACCAGATCCACGCGAACGCATGTGTCCGCGTGAAGGCAATCTGGCTCTTGCCGATCCGGGTCTCGAAGCGGCCAAGTCTGGCCATCATCTTCGTGACGGCGTCGAACATTTCTCGCGCCGGACGGCGGCCCTGGAAGAACTCCTCAATTCTCATGGCGTGAACGTTATCACGCGCACGAACGAAAGTGTGGAAATCCATCATGGCCGAGAAACGCGTTTCCGTGCGCCTTTCGGCGGTGGGCGGCCGCCAGGTGCGCGCCGAACTGGAGGGGATCGGGGCGGCGGGATCGCGCGGCTTCACGCGGATCTCGCGCGAGATGGATCTGGCCACTGCGCGGCTGGCGGCCTTCACCCGGCGCGCGAAGCTGGCGGCGGCGGCGGCGGGCGCGGCGGTGGCGACGGCCGGGGTCGCGCTGGTGCGCTCGGGTCTGCAGACGGTGGATGCACAGGCCAAGCTTGCGCAATCGCTCGGCACCACGGTTGAGAGCCTGCAACGGCTCGCGCGCGCGGGCGAGCTGGCCGGCGTCGGTTTTTCCGGGATCGAGCAGGCAACGAAGGACATGACGCGGCGGCTGAGCCAGGCGGCGACGGCGGGCGGCCCGGTGGCGGACGCGCTGGACCGGTTGAATCTGTCCGCGGGAACCTTGCTGCAAATGCCGCTCGACCAGCGCATTGCGGCGGTTTCCGCGGCGATGGAGGATTTCATCCCGGTGACGCAGCGCGCCGCTGTGGCGGGGCAGATCTTTGGCGAGGAAGGCTCGATCGCGATGTCGCGCATCGACACCGCCACGCTGCGCCAGGCGACCGACGATGTCCGCGACTTCGGGGTGGTGGTCTCGGAAGCCGATGCCGATCAGATCGAGCGCACGAATGACGCGCTGTCGCGGCTGGGCCTGATCTGGCGTGGGGTGTCGAACCAGCTTGCCGTTGCCGCCGCCCCGGCGCTGGAAACGGTGGCGAACGCCATGGCCGCGCTTGCGCGCAGCACCGGCCCCTTGGGAGGAGCGATCGGCCTCGCCTTCGACAATATCGGACGATTGACCGCCTATGCCGCGACCTTTGCCGGGGTGATGGCCGGGCGCTGGGTGGCCTCGCTGGCGTTGGCCGCGCTGTCGGTGAAGGGCCTGACGCTCTCGCTGGTGGCCCTGCGCGGCGCACTGATCCGTACCGGGATCGGCGTGCTGATCGTCGGTGCCGGGGAACTGGTGCATCAGTTTGCCCGGCTTGCCATCGCGACCGGCGGCATCGGCACTGCCCTGTCGCTGCTCAGGGATCTCGCAGTGCAGGCCTGGGATCGCCTTGCTCTCTCCGCCGCAGCCGCCTGGTCCCGGGTCGAAGCCGGCTGGGCTGCGGCCCAGGCCGGGATCCTCGAGGGCCTGCAGGGCGCGCTTGAGGCCGTGGTCGGCTGGGGCAACCGTACGGTGGGGACGTTCCAGGGGGCGTTCGATGCGGTCAAGGCGATCTGGGGCGCCCTGCCGCAGGCGATCGGGGATTTCGCCTACCGCGCGGCGAACGGGCTGATCGCCGGCGTCGAGGCGATGCTGAATGCGGTCGTCACCCGGATCAATGGCTTCATCGAGGGGCTGAACGCGGCGCTGGCGCTCTTGCCCGACTGGGCCACCGGCGGTGACGGGATCCGCATCGGCACGCTGGGCGCTGTCGATCTCGGGGGGCTCGCAAACCCTTTCGAGGGCGCAGCGGCGGCCGCGGGCGATGCGGCCGGGACGGCGTTTCAGGCGGCACTGGGCAGGACCTATGCCGCGGCCCCCGATCTCTTCGGCGGCAGGACGGAGGCCGCGCGCGGCCGGTCGAGCGCCTCTGCGGAAGCCGCCGACAAACTCGCGCAGGCCGCGGCACGTCCTCTGCCCGCCTGGGCGGCGCTGAAGCAGGCCGTGACGGGAACCGAAGCGGCGCTGGACGACACCGCAACGGTGACCGGCGATCTGGCCGAGGGGTTTGATCAGGCCGCCGCCGCGGGCGGCCGGGCCGGGGCTGCGGGAAAGACCGCCGCCGAAGAGACCAGACAGGGCTGGGAGGCGGTGCGCGCGGCGCTCAGGGATTATGCCGATCAGGCGCGTCGCATCGGCGCGGGCGTGGGCGAAGCGCTGGTCGGCGCCTTTCGCAGCGCCGAAGAAGCGGTGGGCACTTTCGTGCGCACGGGCAAGCTCGATTTCCGCGACCTGGTGACTTCGATGCTCGCCGATCTCGCGAAGCTCTCCTTCCGCACTGCGGTGACCGGCCCTCTGGCGGGTTGGCTTGCGAGGGCATTCTCGGGCGCAGGCCGGGCGGGCACCACCGCGCTTCTGGGCGCCAGCATCCTGCATGCGGGCGGCACGGTGGGTCGCGACGGACCGCAGCGCCAGGTCCCGACCACGCTCTTTGCCGCCGCCCCGCGCATGCATGCGGGCGGCTGGGCCGGGCTCCGGCCCGACGAAGTGCCGGCCATCCTGCAACGCGGCGAACGGGTGCTGTCGCGGGGCGAGGCGCAGCGTGCCCGGGGCGGTCCGGGGACCGGCGGCGGCATTGTCGACGTGCGGGTGTTTGTCGAGGGCGGCAGTCTGAAGGCGGAGGTGGTGCAGCTGAGCGGCGAGATCGCCGCGCGCGTGGTCGAGGGCTATGACCGCGCCCTGCCGCGCCGGTTGCAGCAGATCACCCGCGATCCGCGCAAGGTCTGAGAGGAACGACCATGGCTGAAGACGACCCGATCGCGGCCGCCGCCTTCTGGGGCGGGCTGCGCGTGGCTACGGCCAGGTTTTCGCTGGGCGAGGCACTGAGCCACACCCGCACCCGCGGCGGCGAGATCCTGGTGGCCGATCAGGGCGCCCGGCTCTGGACCGGCACGGTGGAGCTCTGGCAGGCGCACCATGATGCCGCCGATGCGGTGATGGCCCGGATCGAGGCGCTGCAGATGGCCGGCGCCGCGCTGATGGTCCATCCCCTGCCACGCCCCGGCCCGATCCACGATCCAGACGGCCTCACGCTGGGCGCCGCCACCCCGGTGATCGCAAGCCTCGCACCCAATGCCCGCGCCCTCACGCTCTCGGGTTTGCCCGCAGGCTATCTGCTCGCCCCCGGCGACATGCTGGGCTTCCCCTACGGATCGCCCGTCAAATACGCGCTGCACCGCGTTGTCGTGGGCAGCACCGCCGGGGCCGGCGGCAGCACCGGCCTTCTCGAAGTGGTGCCCGGGATCCGCCCCGGCGCCAGTCTCGGCACCCCGGTCAGCCTGGTCCGCCCCGCGATGAAGGCCCTGATTATCCCCGGTTCGGTGAACCCGGGTCAGGGCCAGGGCATCTGGCGCCGCGGCATCGCCTTTTCCGTCGTCCAGACCTTGAGGTAACCATGCGCAGCTTCGATCCCGCGACCGCCGCCCATCTCGCCGCACGCCGCCCCACCCTCGCGCGCCACCTGCTCTGGATCACGGCGCGCAACCGCAGCACCGGGGCGACCGAGTCCCTCGGCCTCTGGACCGGGGAATATACCCGCAGCTTCACCATCGAGGGCGCGCCGCGCGACTATCACGGCGTCGGCGCCCTCCTCGATCTGCGACAGATCACCGGCCAGATCGGCGTGGAGGTCCGCAGCCATGTCGTGACGCTCTCGGCGCTCTCGCCCGAGGCCCAGGAGCTGATCCGCGGCTATGATCCGCGTCTCGCCCCGGCCGAGATCCACCGCGTCCTCTTCGACCCGCAAGCCCCCACCACGCCGATCGGGGCACCGGTGCGGATGCTGCGCGGCTGGGTCGATGGGGTTACCTTCAACGAGGCGGGCAGCGGAGATTACACGGTCGAACTCACGCTGGTGAGCCATGCGCGCGGGCTGACGGTGCCGCTGCCGCTGAAGCGTTCGGATGCGAGCTACAGGCTGCGCGGCGGCGACCGGATCGGGCGGTATTGCGACGTCTCCGGATCGGTGCCGATCCATTGGGGGGAGGCACGCTGATGCGCTACCCGGACTGGCGCACAAGGCTGCAGGCGCATCTGGCCACTGCTGCGCGCAAACCCTTTGCCTATGGCACGCATGATTGCGCGCTCTTTGCCTTCGGTGCGGTGCAGGCGATGACCGGTCTCGACATGGCCCGCGGGTTTCGCGGCTACCGGACGCTCGCCGGCGCGATGAAGCGGCTGCGCAAGGCGGGGCTGGCCGATCAGTTCGCGCTGGTCGGGCGGCATCTGCCCGAGATCCCGGTGGCCTATGCCCGGGTCGGCGATCTGGCCGTGGTGCCGGGCGATGCGGGCGATGCCTTCGGTGTCGTGCAGGGCGAATACATCCATGTGCTGCAAGAGGGCGGCCTGGCCCTCGTGCCGCTCCTGGCGGCGACACGCGCTTACGAGGTGAACTGATGCCGCCCGTCGGAGCCTTCCTTGCCGGGGCCGCCTCGTTTCTGACGACCGGGGTGGTGGCCGGTGCCGGCATCACCGGCGCCTGGGCGCTTGGCGCGGCCACCGCGAGCTTCCTGACCACGACCCTGGTCGGGCGGCTTCTGACCACGGTGGCGCTGAGCGCGCTGTCGCGCGCGATGGCGCCCAAACCCCGAACGCCCGGTCTTGTCACCGAGACCACCACGACCGGCGAGGCGGCTTCGCAGGCGAGCATCTTCGGCTTCTATGCCACGGCGGGCCATCATCTCTGCCCGCCGATGACCCATGGCACGCATGGCAAGACGCAGAACGCCTATCTGACCTATGTCGTGGCCCTGGCTGATCTCCCCGGCTGCACGCTGCAGCGGCTCCTGGTGAACGACCAGCCGGTCACGCTGGCGACAACACCGGATGCCAACGGGTTTCTGGGCGCGACCGGGCGTTTCGCGAACTTCCTCTGGGTGAAGGTTTACGACGGCACCCAGACGGTCGCCGACCCCTGGCTGCTGTCAAAATATGGCACCGGCACGAAGCAGGACATATCGGTGGGGCGTCCGTGGCTGGGCGACATGGTCGGGCCCGGTGTTTGCTATGCGATCGTGACCTTCCGCTATGACCGGCCGCGGTTTTCCGGCCTGCCGAAGCTCCTGTTCGAGATGATGGGCGCGCCGCTCTACGATCCCAGGAAAGACGGGACGGTTGGTGGATCGGGGGCGCATCGCTGGTCGGATCCCGCGACCTGGGAGCCGAGCGCCAATCCGATCGTGCAGGTCTACAATATCCTGCGCGGGATTCAGCTGCCCGGTTCTGGTGTCGGGGGTTCCGGCCTCTGGGGCCTTGGTGTGCCGGCGGCCGATCTGCCGCTGTCGAACTGGTTCGCGGCGATGAATGTCTGCGACCAGCCGGTGGACGGTGCGCCGCAATACCGCGCGGGCTATGAGATCCGGTTCGACGACGAGCCCGGCGCGGTGATCGAGGAACTCCTGAAGACCTGTTCCGGCGCCCTGTCCGAGATGGGCGGGGTCTGGAAGGTGCGCGCGGGGGCCGCCGCTCTGCCGGTGCATTATTTCACCGACGAGGATCTGGTGCTGGGCGACAGCGCCAGCTTCACCCCCTTCGGATCGCTGAACGAGACCCACAACGGGGTGACGGCGAGCTATCCCGACCCCGAGGCGCTCTGGCAGCCGAAGGAGGCGCCGCCGCGCTACAATGCCGCCTGGGAGGCGGAAGATTTCAATCGCCAGCTGGTGGCCGCGCTCGATCTGCCGGCCTGCCCCTATCCGGTCCAGGTGCAGCGGCTGATGCGGGCCTGGATCGAGGACGAGCGCCGCTTTCGCCGCCACACGCTTGCCCTGCCGCCCGATGCCGCGATCCTCGAGCCGCTCGACGTGGTGTCCTGGACCTCGGCCGAGAACGGCTATGTCGAGAAGACCTTCGAAGTGGTCGAGATCGGCGATGATTCGGGCACGATGATCCAGCACCTCGCGCTGCGCGAGGTGAATGCCGCCGATTACGACTGGACGCCCGCCGATCAGATCCCCTGGGACATCTCGCCGGTCGGGCCGGATGTGCCGCCCGATCTGGCCCCCGATGCCTTCACCGTCATCGGTATCGAGATCCGCGACGGCCAGAACATCGGCCGCCGCCCCGCGCTGCGGCTCGAGTGGAGCGAGGAGGATTTCGAGCTGATCGCGGCCGTCGAGTGGGAGGTGCGGTGCAGCGGCACCGCCGAGGTCATCGCCACCGGCACGATGAACAATCCCGCCGCCCGTGCGGTCGTCGTCTCGGCCGGCCTGATCGGGGCCACGAGTTATGAGGCGCGCATCCGCTACATCGCTCCGGGGCTTACCACGCTCTGGACCAGCTGGGTCACCGCAACGACGCCCGATGTGCGGCTCACGGCCGAGGATATCTCCACCGCCGTGATGCAGGAGATCGCGGACGCCCAGGCCGCGGCGGATCAGGCCGTGGCCGAGGCCGCCTCGGCGCTGGCCAAGGCGCTGTCGGTCGAGGCAACCTCCGAGAGCGCGCTGGTCCTGCGCCCGATCGGCGGAACCGGGGCGGCCAACATCCGTATCCTCGAATGGGACGATGCCGCGGGCGCCGGATCGGCCATCGTTCTGGCCGGTGACAACGTGATCGCGCCGGGTACGCTCAGCGCTTCCCGGCTCGTCGTGCATGACAATTCCGCCGTCTTCTCGGAGGTCTTCGACAGCACCGCGGCGCTGGCGGAATGGGAGAATGTCAACGGCGCGGGGGAACTCGCGATCGTCGCTTCCGCGCAGGCCCGCCAGGGCGGCAAAGTCCTGCGCGCGGGCAACAATGCCGGCAATGATCAGGTCTGGTATGTGGCGAAAGCCCTGCTCCCCTTCGACCCCGACCGGACGTTCCGCATCCGCTGCGGCGTCTATCCCGTCGCGGGCGCCAACCGCCTCTATCTGGGCTTTGTCGGTCTGGCGGCCGATGGCGTGACGCCGGTCAATGTGAATGGCGCGGCCTCTTTCAGCAGCCAGCATTACGCCGGCGCTGCGGGCGCCTATCCCCCGGTCGGTTCCTATTCCGAATACACGGGCTATGTCCGCGGCCATGGCACGGGCGGAGCGGGCACGCTGGCCGCGCCGCGGCTCATGCATGCGGATGTGCGTTACCTGCGGCCCATGGTGCTGATGAACTATCTCGACGCCCCGGGGCAATGGCTGCTCGATTACGTCAAGGTCGACACCGTCTCGGATGCGACCCTCATCGCCGATGGGGCGATCAGCACGGAAAAGATCGTGGCCGGCGCCATCACCGCCGCCAGCGGCATCATTGCCGATGCCGCCATCGCCAATGCCAAGATCGCCAATGGCGCGATCACCACCGCCAAGATCGCCGATCTGCAGGTCAACACGATCAAGATCGCCAACAATGCCATCACCAGCCTCGTCGCGACCGAGATCTCCTCGGGCAGCCCGACGTTTTCCTTCACCGCGACGGTCGGGACCTCGGCGGTGGTCTTTGCCACCTTCCAGGTCGCCATCTCCACCTGGTTCAACTCCGAGAACTCGAATGGCGAGTATTACAGCTACAATGTCGCGCTGAACGGCAAGTCGATCGGGGGCGGGTACACCTCGGTCAACAACACCAACCTCTCGCCCTTCTGGGAAAGCTTCGCCATTCCGGTGCAGATCACCCAGTCCTCGAACACGATCAGCGTCTCGGGCGCGATCGTGTCCTCCTCCTCCAAGGTGGGCCTCGGCGCCCTGAAGGTGCTCAAGTGATCGAACTCACTGTCTATGACGCCGCCACCGGCGAGATCCGCCGCGTGCTGCGGGGCCCGCAGATCGAGGAGCTGATCGCAACGATCGGCCCGGACGAGGCGGTCCTGCCCGGCGCGCTGGACGCGGCGGAGGTCTACATCGCAGCCGGCACCCCCGTGGCCTATCCGCCAAGGCCGGGTCCCTGGGCGGTGTTCGATTACGCCGCGGGCCTCTGGACCGATCCGCGGACCGAGGCCGATCTCGCGGCGGCGCTGGAAGCCATGCGGCGCGCGGCGATCCGCAGCGTCAATGCCGCCTGTGGCGCGGTGCGGGCGCGCTTCGTGACGCAGCTGCCGGGCCAGGAGATGATCTATCTGCGCAAGGAGGCCGAAGCCCGCGCCTTCATCGCCGACCCTGCACCGGATCTGGCGGCCTATCCCTTCATCTCGGCCGAAGTCGGGATCACCCCGCCGGGCGGAACCGCGCTCGATGTGGCCCAGACCTATCTCGCGATGTCGGCGCAATGGCAGGCGATCGGCGCCGCGCTCGAGCAGATCCGGCTCGGCGCCATCGGCCAGATCGAGGCGGCCGCGACTGAGGACGCAATCACCGCGGCGCTTTCCGGAGTCCAGACCGCGCTCGAGGGCTTCGCGCCATGAGCCTCATCGATCTGCTGCGCTAATCAATGTCAGTCTTTGCGCGCCAGTCGCGCCCAGGCTTTCGCGAAGCGGCGCTGGATGCGCGCACGCGTTTCGCGCGAATGGCCGTTACCATAGAGGCGCATCAGCCGATCGCGCGCATCTGCGTAATCTTCATCCGGCGCGTGGGTGACGGCGAGCCAGTCGAGAAGATCCTCGACGGTCGGGACGACCGTGTTCTCGCCAATGTCAGTATTGGATGCAGGTAGATCGCGCATAGGTTGTGGTCCGCAAAACAGTGAAGCCGCCATGGCGGCGACCGCGCGATCAACGATCATCCTGCCGGGAAGTTCCCGCCGGAGGCTTCACGCCTACGAGAGCGGTGATTTCAAGCGGTCGCTGCGGTGAACCAGCCCCCGGCCAAGGCAGGCCACTTGACCCCATATTTGTCAGTTTTCCGCCCGCCCGCGCGGGCCTTTTTCCATGGAGGAACCCATGTCATCCTTTTCCGACTATCTCGAGAATGCGCTGCTGAACCATGTGTTTCGCAACACCGCGCTGAGCGCGCCGCCTGCGGTCTACATGGCGCTGTTCACCGCCAGCCCCAGCGATGCCGGCGGCGGCACGGAAGTCGCCGCTGCGGGCTATGCGCGCCAGGCGGTCAGCTTTGGCGCGCCGGTGGGCGGCGCCATCGCCAATACGGCGGCCGTGGCCTTCACCGCCACCGGCACGGCCTTCGGCACCATCGTTGCGGTCGGCTTCTTCGATGCCCTCAGTGGCGGCAACATGCTGGCCTGGGATGACATCGCCAGCGCCGCGATCGGGCCCAGCGACACGATCGAATTCCCGGTCGGCGATATCGACATCACCCTGACCTGATCGGTTCTCCGAGCCTCGCAGGACAGCCGCCATGACAGCCCCCAGCCTCACGCACCTTGTCAGCGCGCAAACGATTGCGACCGCCACATCGCTCTCGTCGGGCAGTGTCACAATCACTGCCGGCCGTCCTGCCATGGCCATTGTCTTCTCTGGCGCACTGAACAGCGACGACAACACCACTCCGCCGAGCTTCAGCGGGGCGGGCCAGACCTGGACGCTGTTTGGCAGCACCACGGACGTGTTCGCGGACGCAGGCATCAACGACTACATGCGCGTGAGCCTGTTCGTCACCGATGCGAGCAGTGGCGGGTCCGGGGTGCTGACCGCAACACACCCGCCAGGCGAACAGCAGGACATTCTTGCCTTTGCGGTCTTCGACCTGACCGACGGCAGCTTCGCCAGCCCGGAACCCCTGGCAAAGGGCAACAACGCCACGTCGATGACGGATGCCCTGGCCGGGGTCGCGGCGGGCGACAGATACGCGGCGCTGTGTCTCTGGACGAGTTTCTACACCGGATCTCCGGGCGGGTTCACCGCGCGGTCCGGCTGGACGGAGGTCACGCAAGTCATTGCGGCGGACGCGGGCTATGGGCTTGCATTCCAGCTGCAGCTTTCGCCCGTTGGCGGAGATGCGATTGCGTCGTTCAGCGTCTCGAACACCGGTCAGCTGGCCCTGATCGCAATCCCTCTGGAAGCCGCCACGGCTGGCGGAACGACATGGTTTGCGGCCGCTCACATCGTGTCAGGCAGCGCCTGCGCGGGATCGCAGCGCATGATCCGCAGGCGCAGGGCTGCGCCGACAGCGGCCAGCGTCCCGACGACGATGCGCCGGGTAATCCGGGCCCGGACCGCGGCCACATCGGCGGGGAGCAGTATCCTCGGAACGCCGCGCCTCGTGCAGTCGCGCAGCGTGACGGTCGAGGGTGCCGCCGCATTTTCCCTCACCGCACCGCGTGTCAGGCGACGGTACACGGTCGCACTCACGGGCGGCGCGACGCTCGCAATCACCGCGCGGACTGTCCGACCGCGATCGGTTTCCATTTCGGCGCAGGCGGTTCTCGCCGCCAATGCCAGCGTTGCGGGCTATCGGACGCGCAGCGCGGTGTCTTCGGCGAAGAGCAGCGTGGGTATTTCCGCGCGCGTGATCCGGTCGCGGGCGGTTTCGGCGGGGGGGTCCTCCACGGTGACAGTCCGCGCGCGGGTCGCCGGCAAGCTGACGCGTGGCGCGGCGGTTAGCGCCGCGAGCAATCTTGCGCTTTCCGCGCAGGTGTCACGGCGACGATCGGCCACAATCGGGACGCAGACCGCGGTTCTGGCCACCGGCACTATCTCGGGTAAGCTGAGCGCCCGGTCCGCGCCGACGGCCGGATCGATGATCACGGTCCAGCTTCGGGTGATCCGGAACCGGACCGTTGCCGTCAACGCGATGTGCGTAACAGCGGCACTGCCGCGTGTCCGTCGCGCGCGTCGGGCTGGCGTCACCGCAGCCTCCGCGCTGGTGCTTACGTATCGCGTCATCCTGACGCGCGCCGCGAATGTGGACAGCGCACCCCTCGTGGCGGTGCGTTTCTGGATCTCGGGCCTCAGTACCAGGCGGCACGCGCTGCCCCGTGCCAGCGCGAATGGCGGCGTGGTGGCGCCATCGGAACGCCGTGGCCGGGTGCAGCCGCATCTGCGCGGCGAAATCCTCAGGTGAGGAGGAACAGATGAACACCTTCCGGATCAAGCAGGGCGATACATCGCCCGCCCTCGGCTTTGCCCTCGAGCCGGCGGCCGAGGTGAACCTCACCGGCGCCAGCGTCGTCTTCAACATGCGCCCGCGTCGCGGCGATCCGACGATCCTGCGCGCGCCCGCGATCGTGGTGCTGGCGACCGGCACGCCCACGGTGCGCTACGACTGGGCGTCGGGCGACACCGGGCAGAGCGGGACCTATGAGGCCGAGTTCGAGGTCACCTATGCCGATGGTGCGATCGAGACCTTTCCCAATGCAGGCTACATCCGCGTCGAGATCGCCGATGACATCGCCTGATCGCAACCCATCCGCTGTTGAGGGAGGCTGACATGGCCGACGAACCCACGATCTGGGGCGAGATCTGGCGCTCGGTCGCGGCCAATGCGACCATTGCCGCCGCGGCCTGGGGGGCTGCCGGCGGCGCCACCTCGGCGCTGGTGATCAAGGTCTCCTCGCGCGATGCGATCCGCCAGATCATCCTCGGCGCGCTCACCTCGGGCGGGATGGGTACGCTCGGTGGCGGCCTCGTCGCGGTCTGGCTCGATCTGCCCGCCGGCGCGATCCCCGCCATCGGCGCCGGCGGGTCGATCGCCTATCTCGTCGGCGTCTTTGGCCCTGCCATCATCGAAGTGCTGCTCACGCGCATTCGCGCCGGGCGCCTGCCGCGGGGCTGAGCGTCATGAAGCCCCGTCTGCATCTGCGCCGCGCCCCGCGCTGCCCCTGGAGCGATTTCCGCCACCGCATCCGCATCGGCCTCGTGATCTTTGTCGTGATCCTGCTCCTGCAGCGTCTCTTCGGCTGCGGCTGAACGGGCGCCGGGCGGCGCGGTGGTTGCCCTGCTGACAAACGCCTCTGCTCAGACTCCCACATCACCCATCCGCCCCCGAGGCGGTTTTTTCATCTGGAGGACCCCATGCCCATCCTGACCTGGTCCCATTGGCGCAAGGTGCCGAAC
>NZ_JBKFEY010000041.1:0-14116 GCF_046507575.1 Pontitalea aquivivens
CGGCAAAGATGGTATCGAAAATTATATCCTTGCGGGAAATACGGGTGCAACAACCACCTTCACAGTAAACAGTAACGAACTATCCGTTAACGTAACCGCGTCGTCCGTGGTGGCGACAGATGAAACAATCGATGTGAACGGTCTTGTCGTGGACGGCACTTATGCTCTGGGTGCGGGCACAAACGTTATCGAAATGGCAAGTGGCGCAAGTACTGCGGGTGCAACCATCTCGGCCAGCAGCGGCTCTTGGAAGTTTGTTCTCGATGCCGGTGTTCTCGCAGTGACGGTTGCGTCTGACCAACTTCAGGGAACGAATGCAGCAGCAAATATCGATGCGGCAGGTTTCAATGATACCGTTACGGTCGACACGACCCGCGGCGCATTGACCACCTACATCCTCGATGCAGACATCAAGACTTGGAACATTGGTACTACGGGTGACGGCAATAACATCGTAACCAGCGGTGCTGACGCACAAGCTGTAACCTTCGGCACTGGAAACGATACCATCAAGTTCACCTCTGCGGCGTTTGACACAGCAGACTCGGTTAATGGTGGAACCGGTACGGATACCATCCAAATCACCGATACTGCCAACATTGTACTGACGGACATGTCAAATAAGCAGTCGATTGAGACACTTCTGCTTTCAGGCAGCGGTGCACAATCTGTGGATCTTGGTTCAGCATCGGATACCGCTGGAGTTAGGACTGTGACGGCAATTGCCGGTACGGCCTCTGATATCGATATCAGCGGTACTGCGCTTGGTCTGACGGTTACGACGGACGCTGGTAATGACACGGTGATTGCAGGCTCTGGGGCTGACAACATTAGTACAGGGGCAGCAAATGACACGATCCGGTTCCTGTCTGCAAACTTCACGTCTGCAGATACGGTGGATGGTGACGACGGCACGGACACGATCCAAATTACCAACGATGCCGTCGTCGATGACGCTGACTTCACCAATGTGACCTTCGTTGAGACGCTGTTGCTGTCCGGCTCCGGCGCACAAGACGTGAACTTCACTGGCACGATTGCTGAGGATGCAGGGATCCGTACGATCACAGCAACGGATGGATCTGCATCTAACATCGATATTAGCGGGACGACCGCTGGTATCACGGTGGCCACGGATGGCGGAAATGACACCGTCACTGCGGGTAGCGGAAATGACGACATCAGCACTGGTGACAATGATGACACAATCATTATGTCAACAAACCTCACCGCTGATGACACTATTAATGGTGGGAACAATACGGATACTCTGACCTACACTGATACTGGTGCAGGAACAGACGAACTCGATAATGTCACCAACGTGGAGGTCATCACCCTAGGCGATGCGACAACCCGAGTTGTTGCTCAGAATGCATTGGTAGCGTCCGGTGCAACCCTAACTGTGTCTGCTGCCAGCTTGACTGGTGCTGCTACCCTGTATTGGGATGGTTCCTTGGAAACTGACGGTAAGTTCTCGATTACCGGCAGCGGCCAGGACGATTCAATTACCGGTGGTGCCGCTGCCGACACTATATCGTCTGGTTCTGGTAATGATTTGATTATCACGGGTAGTGGCAACGATAGTGTCTCTTCTGGTAGTGGAGACGACACTATTACCATTGGGACGGGCTCCACGCTTACGACAGTAAACGGAACCGTTTGGATTGACGCGAGTTCTGGAGACGATACGATTTATATCGAAATCGACGATATGAACTCGGTTGATACAGTCAACGGTGGAGCAGATAGTGACACTATGACACTTTTGACATCGGGGACGCTCGCAGACACAGACCTGACAAATGTCACAAACATTGAGACACTGCGCCTTGCCGACGGCACCAACAACATCACGTTGGAGACAGAGGCCTACAATTCGGGGTCGGGTATCACCAGCATCGTTGGTGGTACCGGGAATGATACGGTCAACTTTGTATCGGCACTCGATGCTGAGCGTGGGAGTTTCTCAGTCGATTTCAGCAGTGGTGGTACTGATACAGTTGTCGTCGGAAACGTCTCGATGGAGGGCCTCGTAACATCTGGAAGCAACGTAACCTTGAATGACTCCATTTCTGCATGGAATGGCAGTTTGGGTGCAGATAACAATGCCGTAACTATCTATGGATTTGATGGTGGAGATAACAACGATCAAATCGACATTAGCACTGGCACTGGTGCTGCAATTGGTGGTTTCGCTGAGAACGTGAAACTTACGACCAATAACCTTGCAAGCCTGTCGACAAACTCGGTTATTGAAATCTCATCCAACACAACGGATGGTGGTTTCCAGATATCGGATCCGACAAACCTAGGGGCTGTTGCTACAATGCTTGACCAGCTGAATAACGTTCAGGATGGCACGTACTTCATCGTTGTCTACGATGGTTCGGGTGTAGATGCGGATGCGTATCTGTATCAAGCTACGGCTACAGAATCTGATGGTTTCGACTTCGCGGACTTTAACGGTGCGACTAATGGCGTTGATACAGATACGCTTGAGTTTATCGGTCAGTTCATCGATGTCGGCGGCGATGTTTTGAACTCTCAGAACTTCATCTAATAAAAAGGGTTGAGCCCCCTAGTATGCTAGGGGGCTCTCTCCGTCTTTAATCTGCCCAACTAGGAAGATAAGAAATGTCTGTTATCAGAACGGTCCCGTATCACTATTATATCTACGGCGATGACATTCTGAATTATCTCTGGAGCCATCTTTATGGTGATAATGGTTGGATCGCGGATCACTGGACGATCGCGTCGACGCCGTACTACGGGTCAAACAATGTAGCCTATGTCGATATGTCCTTGAACATTACTGCGACCGATAGTCGTGATAATGATCGCTTGACATTGACGGACCCGATTGGAAACACGTCACGCTATGTTTTGAATATCAAAGGTGTCGAACACATTGATGCGCCTCTGGCCGATGGTGTGGATCTCGAAATCGTTGGTAAAGTAGGTTTTACGACTGATGGGTCGTTGAACTCACTTCGGATGAATATCGGCAATCACGATATGATCTATACGGGGACAACCCGTGATCAAACGCTCTTTATGGGAGGTGGGTGGGATACTGTCGACCTCACAGATCATCCAGATATTCCTGGCACCCAGTACTACGCGTCTATTCGTCGTGCTGATGGTGAGGTAGACCTCTACAGTCTTTTTTCTGGATATCGAATTCGCATTCAAGAAGGTGGTGTAACTTGGGATAATACCAACGGTTATATCAATTATGGTGAAGTTGAACGCGTATACGCGTTGGAAGGTTTCAACTCCGACACTGTTAATACGTTGGACCCAGGGCAAGATCTGACGTTTACAGAAGCACGTGGACTTTTCGACAATATTGACCTTCGCAGCGATGGTCAGGAATATTCGGACTCATTCAATCTCGCCTATTTTAACTTCATTCGCTACACGTCTGACAACGTGTGGGTAGGTGAGTCCACTATTCATGATGGTACTAGATACTCAACGCCGAACTCACAAAGTGTCACAACGAGTCGATACGGCGTAGATGCCACAACCCTCGATGTTATCGGGCAGGCGCGGAATGGTACCCATGACTTGGTTGTTACTCAGCAAACGGCTGAAATCGACGGTCAGCTCCGTGTTTATTCTTACGATGTCGATAGCAAACTATACAATGCGTTCAATCAGGTGTTTCTGGGTGATGCCGGCAACGATTTAAGCAATAAAGACTCGATCACTGGCAGTGATTGGTCGGATCGTGTCGCACTTTATGGTTTTGCCGGGAATGACACCCTTAAAGGTGGAGCAGGGTACGATTACATATTTGGCGGTCAAAGTACTTACGATCAGGTTGACGGGCCAACATTCGGGAACTTGGTTCGCGGAAACGCTGGCGCTGATTATTTTGGTGTTGGCGATACAAACAGTGCTGGTGAGGTTGTTTCCTCGGCGACGACGAAGACGATCACAACCGACAACGTGACACGTTCTGAAACCTATACGACGACATTCCATAAAGGTTATGCCACAGATGCTATTCTTGATTGGGATGCTGGTAGCGATACGGTCGTTGTATTGAATAACGGTGTCGCCGTTATTGCTGGTTTGCGCGGGACGACTATGTCGTCAAATAACACGATTGATCTCAGAGCATTTTCTGCAGTTGCTACATCTGATCAGGATTTCGATGGCGCCCGGGGAGGAGATAACTGGGATTCTACGCAATCACTCTATTACATTTATAATAATCAGGCTACGCGGGATGCGCAAAGTATTGCGAACGAAACTGGCGTGGACATAAGCGTTGTCAATGACGGGTTAATAGTAGCGCGTGGCTTGGGGGGAGATGACCTAATATACGCAAGTGCCGGCGCCGACTATCTATACGGAAACGCGGGTGTAAACACTATTATTCTTGATGGGACTGCAAGTTCTGCTGGATCGTCTAGTCCGCTTTTGACACTTAATCCTGGGGAGGATCGCGTATACTACGATACGCGTGCTGGTAAGCAATATATCGCTAACTTCCAAACCGGTGTTGATCATTTTTATCTGGCGAAGAACGTCATTGATGCATTTGATCCCAGCCATGCAGGGTCAAAAAGCTGGGATGTAGTGGATGGGACTGCCAGTTATGAGTATACGCGTCCTCAGGCCGCGGATCAAAATATTACATTTATCCACAACTTGTCGTTCAAGCCACTTCTGAGTACCTTGTATGGATCAGGTCCCTACACAAACATGCAGTATTCGCAAACTGACTTCATTGCGGACAGTATTGATACAGCTGCTGGCACTGCAATGTATTCTATTGGCAGTGGGCTTTGGGCCATTCCTTTCGTAGGACCTGCACTCGCTATTCCATTTTATGTGTTGGGTGGCATTTTTCAAACGGCACAAATCATGTCATATGATTGGGACCCGTTGTCACTTATTGGTCTTGATGGGATTGTCCCGGACCCGCAGGACTACGTGCCTGATGGTGGAGCTGACCAATTGTTAGGCGATCAGACATTCCTTGGGTCAAATACCCACTTGAATGCAACATACAAGCTTACTGATACAGGTACGTACAGTAACCTGTTCACCACGAATTATGTTTATGTCCTAGACAGCCAGAAGAGTTTTAATACTACTCTTGCAACATCGACCAGCACGGGTGCAGATAATAAGAACCTGTTGGACTTTTTTCACACTGTTAGTGATGGGTTTATTCCCGCGCTTGAGCTGAATCCAGGTGTAGATAATTTTGCGGACGTACAGAGCTTAAGTTTCGACTTTAGTTCGTTCACAGATTATGTTACGCGTAGCGCAAGTGACTATGGCGTCTATGCATATTTTGCAGTTCACTCAAATAACGAAACGTTTGTCTATCTCGTAAATTCCCGTGACAATTTGATCACGAATGATGAGGCGTTTCTGGTTGCGGAAATTGGCGGGATCCTGACCGCTGACGATTTCAACGTCTATAATGGCGGGGATGATATCTATAATCAGTATAGTGATCACCCTGAAGATGGTGGGTCCCCGACACCTAATGAAGAAGATGCCGAAGTCATCAAATATATCCCATCAATAACGTCTGTTGATGAGTGGACTGGCGGTTCATGGGCTGCATTGACAGAGGGAGAGCGGACATCTGAAAACACATTACGCGTGAATGTGGCTATCAGTCCCACCGCTGCAACTGACGTAACGATCAAAGTCTATGACAGTATGGAATTGGATGGGGACCTGCCCGTTCTGATTGGCCAGGGAACGATTTCGGATGGATCAAGTACAGTCATCATAAACGACAGCCGTGTCCTCGGACAAACTATCATCCGCACTGACTTTGATGTTGATTACGGAACCATCGATACATCAGGTGCTGCGCCTACGGGCATCACAATTTCAGATTCGTCTGGAACTGGTGATTTGCAGGCGCTTTCTGCTGACAACTCGTTTGAGTACTTTGATGCAAAGGTAAGCTACTATGCAGTTGCTGAAAGCACGATTAGCGGTGGGTTTACTGTAAAGGAAAGCTCTGATCCGTTCAGCGTGGTGGCGAATGGGCCCAGTGATGATACTATTTACGGTGGGGCAGGGACGGATACGCTGTTTTTGAGCGCGACCTCGGAACATCTTAATAATGCGAGCGACGCTCAAATCACTGGCATTGAGAGGGTCACGGTTAAAACTGGCCTGCCTCCTGTTCTTGTGGCCAATAAGGCTATGGTTTGGAACGGAGGAATTGTAGATTATGCGATTTCGTCGGTTACCATTGCTGACGCGGGCAACGACCTAGCCGCTGGTTATTATGAACTTACATTCACGGATGACGATGCTGAGGTTGAAACTGCAGCAACTGGCTGGTTTGCAAAAGTAGATGCGACGGGAAGAGTTGTAGCCGTGGTAACTAACGATTCCGGCCGTGGTGATTACGATGCCTTGGCTCCGGCAACACCCGCGTTTTCAAGTGGCCTTTATTACGACACTGTGTCAATTACCGCGCCTTGGGAAATGATTGGTGTAGAAATCGACCTTTCTAATCAGGGTGAAAGTGGCCGTGCATATGATTTCTATGAAGCCGGCACCTTAGAAACTTATGATTCGGGGACGGGAATTATTACATCGGGTACCCCTGTTCTAGATCTTGTTGCTGGGGGTGTTGGTGGTGAGCTCGACTATGTTGAAGCAGCTGGTTTCGAAATCACCGGTGCTTCAGGCGATGATACCATTACTGCAGGCGCGGGCGATGATACGATCACAGGTCTTGCAGGGCAAAACTCTTTAACCGGTGGAGCGGGTAACGACTTGTTCCGTTACTATGGCGCGGTTGAACTTTTGGACGATACGGTTGCGGGGGGGAATGGAGCCTCAGATACCATTGTAATTACCTACAATGATGATGACGGTAATGGCATTATTGACACATCGCTAACAGTTTCTGATGCGCACTTCGCTAATGTCTCTACTGTTGAAGTGTTGGATCTGTCGGGAAACCAGGTTGCGACCGCAGTGACGTTGCAAAACCAAGCCCAGACTGCGGGCATTCGAACGGTCTATGGTGCGGATAACACAACAGTATCAGGTATCCGTGCTGACTCTATTGATGCCTCGTCCTACACTACGGGGATCACAATCGTTGGAGGTGCCGGGGATGACACAGTTCATGCAGGCTCTGGTGTTGACAGTCTATCTGGTGGATCTGGAAATGACGTCTTCCTGATTGATGGAAGTGCAGATCATAGTACATCAGAAACAATCAGTGGTGGGAGCGGGGTAGACACTATCCGTTTCACAAGCCTTGCGAGCGAGATCTTGACGCTGAGTTCGCATGTGACGGATGCTGATAACTTTATCTATTTGGAAATCTCAAATGCCGCCGGCAGCAATACCGGGACGACACCCAATGGGATTACCGCAGATTTGCTTGGTGCAGATCTTGACGTTTACATGATTGGTAACGAGGGGGCTAACTCTCTGACCGGTAATGGTGATAGCAATAACACCATCATTGGCGGCGCAGGTAATGACACTATTACTGGAGGTGCTCAGGTTGATAGCTTGGACGCCGGTGCTGGAAACGACGTTATCGTGTTCGCCTCTGCCGCAGAGCTTGCAGCAGATGTCACCGTGATCGGTGGCTCTGAAACAGACACGATCCGGATGGATACCGGAGGAACAGCTCTCACCTTGGCCGATGATGACTTTGCGGACGTCATTCAGGTTGAGGCTCTGGATTTGACAGGAACTGCCGCGCAGACAGTCACCCTGGGTGTAGAGACCAATGCCGCCTTTGCAACTGGTATCACTGTTACGACGGATGCAAGTGCCGCAAGCTTGAACCTTCAGGGCAGCGCATCAACGGTGTCGATCAACGCAACCGGCACGAATAATGCCGATACGCTGGTCGGCGGTTCGGTCGATGACACGCTCAATGCTGGCAGTGGGGGTGGAAGTGTGTCTGGTGGCGGTGGCGCAGATACCATCCGTTGGTCAGGAGCAGGCAACACGACCGTATTCGGTGGTGATGGTAACGATAATATCGATGCAGACCCAGATCAGACCGGCGCTGACAGGATTGCAGGGGATGCGGGTAATGACACAATCTATGGTGGCGGCGGGAATGACACCTTACTCGGTGGAGATGATAACGACAGTATTACAGGTGAAGATGGCACCAATGTGATTTGGGGCGGCAAGGGACAGGATGCAGTCAACGCCAGCACTACAGGGTCAGTTGATCGGGTGATCATTGTTGGTGATCTTACCGATAGTACTACGGTGGATTCTGACAAGTTAACTTTGATTAATTCGACGATCGATACGCTACTCGGTTACGATCACCCAACCTTGACAAACGCTTACACGACGGATGTTGTTGCGGGTGAAACAATTAATTTTGACTCTACCGGGAACGATATCCTCTACACATTTGGTGATGTTGACCTTTCAAATGTTACGATCACGGGTAATTATTCGATAGTCACACACTCTTCTTTGATCCTTAACGAGAGTGACTTCGATAACATCCAGAAAATCACGTTTGTTGGGGACTCGCTTCACAAAATCACCGTTGTAGATGACACTACAAAGGCTGCGCTCTCGAACGACGATCAGATCGTTGCATTCGAAACTTGGGCAGAGGATTTGGATGGGAGCGGGAACCGTGTTGCAAATGCTAAGACGCAATTGGCATTTACGGTCTCTGGCTCTAAGTTCAGGGTGGGTGATTTTGACACCGGCGGGGCTGAATACACCTTCGCCAGTACGGTGACAGCACCACTTTTGTATCTTGAGCCAATTAACCACAAGGTAAGAGGTGGAGTGGAAGTAGTTCCGGCCGGTAGTCCGTTCGCGACGACCGAGAACATGCAACTCCGTTATGATAAGCTGGATGGTGGACAAATAGGCGGCTTTGAAACGGCCGGAACTGATTTTTTCACAGGAAGTGGTAGAACTGTATCAAACGAAGCGTTTGTCGGTGACCGATTTGCTGGGTTGAAGTTCGCGACCTATTTCGAGCCAGGTTTTATGCAGCTGCCGATTCCAGATACTTTCGGGGGTTACGGTGATAACAAGGTGCACCGTGAGCAGTTTGAAGTCTATAATGGGTCATTTGACGTTCGCACTGGTATATTTACGGTCGAAGAGCGCCCTGATGGATCAATGTACGTTGGACGTGAAGAGTTCACGCTTATCCTTTACGATGATGACCCGTCGGCGGGAGTGCAAGATGTTGAAGGCATCGTGTTTATAAACCACATGGAAGAGCGTGATGGCTGGCGTGTTTTGGACCGTGGTACACCCGATGCAGTGCTTGAGTTTAATAAAACGTCGCTACACACGGATGCTAACTATGGCCTTATCAGAATTGATGACGGAACAGGCACAGACGATGTGCTTGATGGAGCCGTGAGCGGTAAGAAAGACTATATTTACGGCTTGGGAGGAAATGACCAAATTACGGCTGGCGCAGGTGATTTCGTAATTGCCGGTGCTGGCGCTGATACCGTTTATGCTGGAGCTGGAGAGCAGATAATCGATCTTGGGTACAACACGGTGACCTGGAATGGGCGTGACGGGGATGCGGATGTTGTCGTCATGGTCGGTGGTGGCTCAGGCGCTGTTGGTACCCAAGGACAAGACTTTATCTATAACTTTGAATTTGCCAACGATATAATCAGAGTGGGCGAGGTGTACGGGGCGGCGGTGACGTATAACCATGTGGCTCATGTGCAAGTTGGCGGAGCTTTTACGAGTGATACTATTTCGATCGATCTGAATGGTAACGGCTCGATATCAGGGGATGATCTGGTGTTCACCCTGAAGGCGACTGATGATGCGACTGCATCGAATGCCACTGTTCTGAGTCGTATACAGTACGATTTGATTGGTTCCGGCTCTGCCGATAACATCACTGGTGGCTCGCAGAGTGACTCGCTCGCGGGCGGTGGAGGAAGTGATACACTCGCTGGTGGAGCAGACGCTGACGTTCTGTCGGGTGGCGCGGGTGATGATACATTCCGGATTATCTCACTGGCAGATATTAATGGTCTTGCCGAAGCGATTTATGGGGGGACTTCAGCGGCTGATGACGGTGCGAACGACCAGATTGTCTTCGAGGTTGCTGGCGCTGCCAACATTAGCAGCGCTACGATCAGCGGCATTGAAACCTTGGTTCTGAATGCTGACTCGAACTCGATTACAATGACAGCGGCCCAGCATAACGGGTTTACCAATATTACGGCTGGCGGGACTGCGGACCAGATTAGTGTCGCGACTGCTGGAACTTTCACGGGTGAAGCTGCGATCGAGAAGTACAACGTTACTGCGACATCTGTGATGACGCTTGGTGCGTTGACGCAGAATGTTGAGGAGCTTGGTACTGGCGATACGACGCTTGTGTTTGGGGCTGGTGCTTATAGCGGCACGTTCACGAACTTCGAAGCGGCGGATGTCCTGAAGGTTGTTGACGGTACGGACATCTCGGGTGTGACAGGGCTGGATGCAGGTGTTCTGGACTTCCAGAATGCGACTGCAACGATCACGTTGAGTGCGGCTCAGAATGGGTCTCTGACCATCTTGAACGCTGGTACTGGTAGCCAGACGATTATCGTTGATGGGGCTGATACATTCACCGCTTTCGCAGGTATCGAGAGCTACGAGCTTGCAGCAGGTGCCAACAGTGTAACCACTGGTGCAACCAACCAGGCTATCAATGCTGATGCGCTCAACGACGGCGAATTGCTCACCCTGGCCGGATCTCATGACGTGTCGGTGTCTTTGACGGCCGGTGACCTTACATCGACATCGACGGGAAACCTGATTGTAACCGCCACATCGGGTACAAACGTCATCCTAACAGGTGCTGGAGATGACGTCATAACCGGTGGCGCTGGTGTAGACGCTATGGACGGCGGTGCTGGTGCGGACGTGTTTGTGATCTCTGCTACTGCAGATCATCCTTCCAATGAAACTATAACGGGTGGGTCGGAAACAGACGTGATCCGCTTTGCCTCAACAGCTGGTGCAACGTTGACGTTGAGTGCGAGTGTGCTTGTTGAAGAAGTGCGCATTGCTGCTGCGGATGGCACTGCCACAGGTACAACTTCGGAGAGCATCGATGCGACCAACGCTCAGAGCACGATTGCGCTTTACGGTAACGATGGTGCGAACAGCCTGACGGGCAACGCCTCCGCGAACGTGATTGTTGGTGGAGCTGGAGCTGACACGATCACGGGTGCTGACGGCGCTGACAACATGGACGGTGGCACTGGCAACGATGTGTTCATCATTGCTGATGTTGCTCACCATGATACTGGTGAGACGATCATTGGCGATGCTGGCACTGACACGATCCGCTTCACCTCGACGGCTGGTGCGACGCTGACGCTTGATACGAACGTGAATGTGGAAGAGGCCCGCATTACCGATGCAGCTGGTGTTGCCACGGGTACGACGGCGGAGAGCATCGACGCGACCAACGCGCAGGGCACGATTGCGCTATATGGTAACGATGGTGCGAACAGCCTGACGGGCAACGCCTCCGCGAACGTGATTGTTGGTGGAGCTGGAGCTGACACGATCACGGGTGCTGACGGTGAGGACTCGCTTTTTGGTGGATTGGGTGATGATGCATTTGTTTTTTCGGATAACGTTGCGCTCAGCAGTACGGCCACTGTTGTTGGTGGGGATGGAATTGACCGTATTAAATTTACGTCAGTTATTAACACTCTCCCGAACCTAGGTGGCAGTGGTAACTTTCACGCTGACTTTTCCAACGTTTCAAGTGTGGAGGAAATCGAACTAACTGATGCCAGCAAAATAAATCTTGGTGAGAAATTTGTGACTATTGGTGTGCCAAAATTCATTACAGGCTCTGGATCGACAGACATTCGATATGATGACAGTGCATTAGGCACTGTGACTGTCGATGCTGCTAATATGTCCGATGGTAATACCCTAACCCTGACTACTTTTAATGGAAGCTCAGTGGGCTCATTCAACGTCGTTAACTTACAAGGCGATGTATCTGCGAGTACATTGACTGGTGCATTATCCGTCACGGCGGCTTCTGGGTCTGGATTTGCGGTCTCTATTAGTGCAGGCGGCGGAGCCGACATTGTTACGGGTAGCGCTGGAGCTGATACAGTTCTTGGTGGTGCGGGCAACGATACGATTTATGGTGCTGGCGGAGCCGATTCCCTTGTTGGTGGTACGGGGTCTGACTTTTTTGTGTTGAAGTCCAATAATGATCTTAGCGGTGTTGCTGTGATTGATGGTGGGGCGGAGATACATGATAGTATATCTTTGCAGAGCGCCACATTCGGTACATTTGACTTCACGGCTGCGTCGGGTAGTTTCACAGGTGTTGAGAAAATATTTTTTGATGCATTGTCTGACGGTTCGGGTATTACCGTGAAGATCAGCGATGAGCTTGTCTCTGGCTCAGACGATGGCAACATATTGACGATCTCTTCCAACGTGGTTCAGACTAATAAAGTAACAATTGATGCGTCTGATGTCACTACAGCAGCTAACCGGATTGAGGTCATTGGCACTAATTTCGGTGGTGGCGACAGCATCGTGGGTTCGTCGGGCGAGGACACCATCGACGGTGGTGCTGGCAATGACACAATTTCTGGCGGAGCTGGAAATGATGTCATCACGGGCGGTGCAGGTGGTGATGAACTTACTGGTGGCAGTGGAGCCGATGTTTTCAATTTTTCATCATCCAATAACGGCCTAGACACGATAAAAGATTTTGTGAGAGTCGATGGGGATAAGTTGGATTTCAGTTCTATAACTGATCAACACGATGTGTATAATTCTGGAATAGCCGTGGCAGGGGGAAGTAGCGTCAAGATTGCGCTCGCTGCAGTTAATGGCCGCTTTGTATACTTCAGTGTTTCTGACATCACCACGGCCGACATCTCGGAGGCAAGCCTTTTTGGGTCAGGACAAGAGTTCGCAGCTGAGGGAACTCCATCACCATTGGACTTCATTCTGGCCGTTGGCGAAACCACTGGGACAGATGGTGTGAAGATATATCAAGTTTTTGATGGGGCAGATCCAGACGACATGACGATCACTCAGATTGGTTTGATCGAAGGTACTTCGTTGGCTGACATCTTGTCTCCGAATTTGATACTCTGATGGTCCGTTCTGACTCAATCATGGGCTGTGGACCCAAACGCAAAGACCAAACACTTCCTGCCTTTCAGTCGGATGATTGGCGGGAAGTTCGGTTCGATATCGATGAGAGCGTCGCTCCGGACATAATAGGCACGATGGCCGATACTTCGGCCGTGGAAACCGCGTCGATGGGCGCGCTGTTCTCCTCGCACAATGTCGAGCATCTCTATCCGCATGAAGTGCCGCTTGCCCGAACTAACGTCCTATGAGCACGGCGCTACAATTTGCAGCTTCTGTACATTTGGCCGGAGACGTCTTTGTTGAAGAGCCTGTTCGGGTTTTTTCTGGCTGCTCACTATCAAACGTACGAATTGGTGCATTCAGCTATGTAAGCCCTGGTGCTTCACTTCACAACGCCTCGGTCGGACGTTACTGCAGCATTGGGGACGGTGTTAAAATTCTGTCTCAGCACCCTCATGGATCTTTGACGACGTCTCCATTTCCCTACCAACGCCTTTTTGCAGCACCTTTTGATGCGGATCCGCTGCACGATTATGCGCGTGTGCTGCCAACGACGATCGGTAACGATGTTTGGATTGGTTCTGGAGCCAAGATCAAGTCTGGGATTACGATAGGTGATGGTGCGATAGTCGGCGCAGGTGCGGTGGTGACGCGGGATGTAGTGCCGTTTTCTATCGTTGGTGGCGTTCCAGCCGAGATCATCCGGTTTCGGTTTTCCAATAAAGTTATCTTGGAAATCACAAATCTTGCGTGGTGGAATTATAACGTAGTTGGCCAAAAATTTGAGTGGCAGGATCCATTCAGGGCGCTGTCCGAGCTTTCCGAGCTGATTAGCTCCGGTGGTATGCAGCCATTTGCTCCGCGGTGCTTTAAAGTTTGGAAAGGGGCTGAGGGCATTAGTGCAACGCAAGTTGACCGTTTGGATGCGTAATGGCCGAAACCGTCTAATGAAGTTCTATCAAGCACCAGCATCCATTCAGTGGATAAATCACAG
>NZ_JBKFEY010000042.1:0-13914 GCF_046507575.1 Pontitalea aquivivens
ACGCCATGCGACGGTGTTTGATGTTGGCATCCTGCTCAAACTGCCGGACCTCGATGATCGGGCCGGTCGCGATGCCACCGGCACTGAGCCGTTCGACGCAATCTTCGACGCTCATGGTGCTTGTCCAAGCGTTGACGGCAGTGTCGACTGCATCCACTCGAGCGAGGCGGTCAACCAGCTTGACCAAGTCCCCTTCGCTTGCCAGTTCCGGCGTGCCCATCGTCTCGCAGAGCTGCACCCAATGCTCGTCCTTGGCGGAACATATGAGCACCCAGCCGTCGCTGGCGCGAAATGCATTCCAGGGCGCCGCCATCGGATGGCGATTGCCGTCCCTGTGGGCCGGGCGACCACCATAGTGGAGAGGGAGAAAGGTGGCGAGCGAGTTGACTGCGCATTGATAAATACTGATATCGACGCGCTGGGCGATCCCGTCCCGATCACGAACCGAAAGCGCAGCCACCACCCCTGCGGCGGCGTAGATCGCAGCATGGAATTCGAGCACCGCCACATTGCCGATTGTCGGCGGCCCGTCCGCCGGTCCGGTAATGTCGGCCACGCCGGCGTACGCCTGGATGAGCTTTTCGGGCCATCCCCGCTTCTCTGGAGGAGCATCCGGTCCGAAGGCCGTGACGTCGCAGACGATGCCGCGGCCCTCTACCCGTCGCGCCGCTTCAGCAGCGAAAGGCCCGTCAACGTCGGACGACAAGAGAAGAACATCGGCGGCCTGGAGAGCCTGCTCGACAAGCTCTCGATCCTGCTTGTCATGACGCCGGACGATGCTGCGCTTGCCAGCCAGAAGCGTTGCCCGGCTTTTCCATTTGTCCCGGTCAGGCGAGATTTCCGGCTCCACGACGATCACCGTGGCACCGGCCTGCGCCAGAAGCAGTCCGCAGGCGGAGGCGGAACGCCGCTCGCCTATTTCCACCACGACGACGCCAGACAGCGCTAGGTTGCTCATAAATCTTTCCTTCGAGTCATAAGAGATCCATTTAATGAAACTAGGTTCACATTTAGATGCGACATTTCAGTGTGTGAGTCCATAGGCGAGGCCTTCAGGATTGAGAATCCAAACAACTTCAGGAAGTCCCGCTCTGTCGCCGCTTGTATCGGCCTGACACTAATCGGGCGCCTCGATTATGACGCCAATGAACTCATGCGCGCTGCAGCAGAATGGACTGTCGAAGCAACGTGGAAAGCCGCAGGAAGGCTCCTCTGACGCTTCCCGCCAGACGAATGTCGAAACTACCTTATCAACGCAGGATACGCTTCAACATGAATTCATCAGACTCAAATAGCTACTGCCTCATGTTGAACTCGGGCGCAAATTCTCGTCTCGTCTTCGTCAACAAAAACACCTTCCTCGTTCTATCGAACGTAGCAGACGTGTCCACCAATCGAGGGGATCAGGCCGGGATTGTCGCCATGGACCGCGCCGAGTCCGCGAGCCTGAAGAGATGCCGTCCAAGAGCATTTTCCAGCAGCTCGAACACGGCCTCAACGAGCCGACCGACTAAAACCATTTCGGTATCTTTGCCGTCCAACTCCACCACGTTGGAAAACAAGCGCGGACCTTCGTCGAGTTGCACCACGACGACGCTTTAGGGCACATTACCCGCCCATGGCAGTCCCGCATCAATCTCCTATCGAATGCACGGCAGAGCCTACCTGAACCTTTTGCTATCTTCACGAACCCCGGAGCCGTTCAGATGATCCAGAGCGAAGACCAGATGCTGCCCATCGCTGGCGGGCGCATCTTTGTGCGAGTTTGGACGCCTGAATGCGCCGCAAGTAGCGCGCCGATCATCCTCTTTCACGATTCGCTCGGCTGCGTGGACCTCTGGCGCCGGTTTCCCGAGAAGCTCGCGGAAGCCACGGCTCGGCGCGTCATTGCCTTTGACAGGCTTGGCTTCGGCCGCTCGGATACTTTTCCCGGCCAAGTCCTGGACGATTTTATGGCGCGCGAAGCCTCCGAGACACTCCCCGTTCTCCAGCGGGAGGTCGCCTTCACGCATTTCATCGCCTGCGGTCATAGCGTTGGTGGGGGTATGGGCGTGGAAGCGGCCGCGCAGCATCCGAGCGAGGCGCTCGCAGTAGTTACCATGGGCGCCCAGGCCTTCGTGGAAGAGCAGACGCTCAAGGGTATCCGCGAAGCCAGAGCCCGTTTTGCATCGCCGGACGGCCTCTCTCGTCTAGCCCGCTACCATGGTGACAAGGCGCGTTGGGTCGTCGATGCCTGGACGGAGACTTGGCTCGACCCCGCTCGCCGTAGCTGGACGCTCGACCACGCCCTCGCGAGGCTCCGCTGCCCGGTGCTGGCTATTCACGGTGAGGTGGATGAGTATGGTTCGGCTGAGCAGCCGCGCCGCATCGCCTCTGTCACGGGCGGGCGGCTCGAATTGCAGTCCGGAATCGGCCATGTGCCCCATCGTGACGCGGAAGGGGATGTTATAAGCTTGATCGCCGGCTTCCTGGTCGGCCTGACAGACTAGATGCCGTAATGAGCCGGCATCTAAAAACCAGAAAATGCCGAGAACCTGACCTACAACACCGTCCTGGTCATGGCCAATCGCATCCATATCAGCCGGACGAAAGATGTGGCTCAGCAGCAGATAGCCGCTGACCACTATCAGGCCAGCTTCCACACACTGGGAGTAGATTTATCGAGGATCGCCCTGTCGGATGCAGGCTTTATCGACCGGACGGGCCAAAGCCTCCGCTAAATCAGGCCGCTATTTGCCTCAAAAACTCTGACAACAGACGGCTCTGAGCACCGACGCGTTCTCAGGACCGGTAGGCATCGACAACAGCTATATGATCCCGAGCGTCTCAGCATCCATACTATGATACGTGTTTAATGCCCGCGTGTCCTGATAGAAGCGCGGATCGGTGGGAAGCGTCATGTCATATTATCCAAGCTCAAGTCCGCGTTCGCTTCGCTAAGTACACAATGGACCGATGATCCTGCTGCTCGTGGTGCCGCAAAATAACGATGGGCGCCGCATTGATTGTCGAAGGTGTTTTCGGTTTTGTGCGTGGCTCGCGCAGTGCCAGAAGTCTTGTTAACAGTGCCGTTCTGGGAGTCGGCGCTGTGATCTTCATTGTCGTCGGGAATTTCATGGCGCCTGACCCCTATGCAGAGGGGGAGTACGCCACCGGGTACATAAGTGACATCAAAGAAGGTCGAGCCAGACGGCGGCCACTCTTATCGCGCCGTTTTTGAATTCGAAGTTCAGGAGCCTACAGTTTCAACTCGTCGCTTTCCGGTAGCAAAAGACCGACATTGGGCAGCCCGGCCGAGAATGTTTATTCGGCATAACAACCGCGTAACGCCTATCTCAAAGACGGATAGATGGCTGGTTTTTCCTAGATTTTTATTGGCAGCGGAGCATTCTTAGGGCTATGGGCCGTGATAGCACTTGCCATCAGCATCAGCGTCATCTTCATCGTGATTGGTGTCCTATTGATCAGCAGCGGCCGCAAAGATCGCGCTGACGGCGGGCGCCAAACAGGCCTTCTTCAAGACCTTTCCTTCTTCAAGTCTGCAGGGCAAGACCATTCTTGCTCCCCCGCCAGCAGGAATTGTGGTGGCTACGGGCTCAACCTGCGGCGGTTCTGCCTGATGCTGCACGCGCAGGGCCAGGTAACGACCGAGCGGCTGACGACGCTTCTGAACGATGTCGGTGTTGAGATCTCCAAGCGTCAGGTGGTGCGTGTGCTGACCAGCCGCCTGGACGGCTTTGTCGAAGAAGATGCCGCCGTCCTGCACGCAGGTCTTGTGTCAGCGCCCTGGCTCACCGTCGACGACACCGGCGCACGGCATGCCCGTGGCAATGGCTATGCTCCTCGTTGAACCCGAGCGTGCAGGTCCTCGATCTGTCGATCAAGATCTGCCTCGTAGGTTCTCCACGTTTGTCCATCGACACCGGGGGCTGCGTTACGCCTGAGGGCGTAGAATGCTGTCCTCAGCATCTCCGGATTTATGTGGTGGAAGAGCGCGGTGAACTTCTCCTTCTTTCTTTGCCCTGCGGCTTGCCGTATGCGGTCCAGCGCATGGGACACACTTTCCCGGTCCTGTGCCCGGCGCGTGCTGTGCTGATCCGCATTCCTCTCGGTTCCCGCCCTTCGCTCCACCTGCTCCGCCCCCGGCAGACCGGCTTTGTTCGCAGGCTTCATCGCTACTATGACGGAATCAGACTCCTCATGATCGTGCATCATCGGCTACGGTTCCTCACCTTCCCGATGCGGACCAGCATGGCAAACCATGCTGGCCAATCACGAGGCCTCCCGGTTCCCGTGCAAGAAGCGTCTATGCATGCCAGGGTCTGCGACCGCGCCAGGTCAAACGGACACTTGCGATAACGCATCCGTCCATATTGCCTTCCACATAGTAGGAGTGCGTCGGCACCCGGAATGTCCAAGATTTCGCGGCTCAATGGCTGGCCTGCATACTCCTCTGTCAACACTTCACGTGCAGCCTCACGACTGCCCGCGCATGACTCGGGGTCGATGTGGATCGCTACTCCTTCATCGTAACGGACTTTCACCATCTACTCCTTGCCGGTCTGTACCGGCGTTCCCCACAAATGTCGGTTTCAGTTAGCAATTACAAACCTCAGAATGTCATGCGGCGGTTATATTCCGAGAGCATTTTAGGCTTGGATTTCAGCTAAGGTTTTCACTGGCAGTTTAATATTGCACAAGCGATCAAACGGCATGAATTCTGACCCGTCTGAGCAGATTGCTGAGGAGCAATGGCTAATTGCACGCCGCATAGCACGGGAACTGGATCGCATTCTGGATGGAACAGGCACGCGTGGCGCCGCAGTGGACCGAGCCGCTGCCGAGCTGCGTCTTGGGCGACGTCAGGTCTACAATTTGCTGGCTCGTTATCGCCCGACGCGCCGCATCACCTCGTTGCTACCGGGCCGGCCAAGGACGCGAAAAAAGCGCCTCGCTTCCGAAATCGAACAGGTAATTGCACAGACGCTGCTAGAGCAATGGCTTGTATTGGAAGCTCCTCCCCTTGCGCCAATTGTTGCTGAGATCCGCGCCCGCTGCGAGGAAGCTGGCTTACACCCTCCCTCTTATGGCACGGTCTCGAGCCGCATTCCCATTCTCTTCACAGCAGAGAAAATCGCAAGGCGGCGGTCTGCAAATCCTCACCATGTGCAACGCCTGCAACCACGTCCAGGCTATATCCACGCAGACCAACCGCTGGACGTTTGCCAGATTGATCACACACCGACGGACATAAATTTCGTGGAAGTGGTCGAAGGTGAAGGGACCTTTGTGGGCCGCGCTTATCTGACCATCGTAACGGATGTATGCACACGTTGCATTCTTGGCTTTTGCCTGACACTGGAGCGTCCGTCCGTTCTTTCTGTGGGGCTTTGCCTGGCGCAGGTGATGTGTCCGAAAGACGCTTGGATGGCAGCGCGCAATCTTGATCATAACTGGCTAATGTTCGGACGGCCACGGTTGCTTGTCACCGATTCCGCCAAAGAGTTCAAAGGACATGCATTCCAGCGCGGGTGTGAAGAATACGGCATCCGCATTCGTTATCGAGATCGAAGCCGGGTCCACGAAGGTGGTGTTGTGGAGCGGTTACTCGGCAAGCTGAATTCGGTACTAGGGTCAGGACCTATTGATTTGAAGTGAGGGATATGATTCAGGCAGGCTTGAAGGAGCCTGACTGATGAGTAATCTGTTTTGGCTGACGGACGAGCAAATGGCGCGTCTTCGGCCCTATTTTCCCAAGAGCCATGGGCGTCAGCGCGTTGATGATCGACGCGTTCTGAGCGGCATCATCTTCGTGAACCGCAACGGGCTCAGGTGGTGCGATGCGCCGAAGGAATACGGCCCCTCCAAGACGCTTTATAACCGTTGGAAACGCTGGGGTGACAAGGGCATCTTTATCCAGATGATGGAAGGCATGGCCGTCCCTGAGGCTCCAGAGTTGAAGACGATCATGATCGATGCGACCTATCTCAAGGCGCACCGCACGGCTTCCAGCCTGCGGGTAAAAAAGGGGGTGCAGGCCGCCTGATTGGGCGCACGAAAGGCGGCATGAACACCAAGCTCCATGCCGTAACCGATGCGAATGGTCGCCCGATCAGTTTCTTCATAACGGCAGGTCAGGTCAGCGATTACACCGGCGCAGCCGCCTTGCTTGAAGAATTGCCCAAGGCCAAATGGCTGCTGGCCGATCGTGGCTACGATGCCGACTGGTTTCGTGACGCTTTACAGGCGAAAGGGATCACTCCCTGCATCCCCGGTCGAAAATCCCGGAACAAGGCCGTCAAATATGACAAACGCCGCTACAAACGGCGCAACCGGATCGAGATCATGTTCGGTCGTCTCAAGGACTGGAGGCGTGTCGCTACACGCTATGACAGGTGTCCAATGGCCTTCCTCTCAGCCATCGCTCTCGCCGCAACCGTCATCTTCTGGCTATGAGCAATGAGTCCTGAACCTAAGGCTTGTGTAGATTCAAGATTAGAGTCTGGGTTTGAATTCTGTATGTGGCGCTCAGTTTGAGACTCATTGGCGTTCAGATTCTGTGAATTCGCAAAGGATTCCAATGCCTCGCGGATCTCGCTGTGCAGTTCGGCAAGCTCCGCGCAGATGTCCTCTACGACCTGCCTTGGCGCCGTGCGTGGGAGCTTTGCAATCACCGCCTGGTAGGTCATCAGCACCCTGCCCCAATGTCCAGGAACATTCTCATCGATGGCTGTATCGATCATCTTGACGATGTCCCGGCGCAGTAGCGTCAGACGCTCGCGCGCAACACGATAGGCTCGCTTCTCATTCTGAACCGCTTCGGCGAGTTCCTTTAGTTCTGTAGCGCGCGCTACGATTGGTGACAGATCAAAGCCATAGGCCTGCTCAATCTCCCCTGCCCGGCTCTTACGTGCAAAGCGCTTGCCGTTCGGACTATCCCGGCGCAAGATCAGGCCGCATTCAACCAGCACTGCCACATGGCGGCGCAAAGTTGCCGGCGAGATGCCATTGGCGCGCGCCATCAGCTGCTCGTTTGATGGCCAGACGATCAGGCCTGAATCAGCAGTGAGCGCCGTTTCCGGGTGAAACGACAAAAGTGCGTTCAGGATCGCTAATGAACGATCGGTCGCGCCGAGCAATTCGCGGGCTTCACGGATATGCCGGAATACTTCCCACTTGTGCGCGGAAGCATTCTTAGGCATTGCTCTGGTTGTGGCCTGGCGTGCAATTTGGCCAAGCGTCATCGCTCGCCGCCCAAAGGGCGTCGTTGCAACATGCGGCTGCATTTTTCTCTACCTATTTTCAGGCAAAAGATCTCAGCCCGCAGCGCTGCCAAGTTTCATAGGACTTGACGAGGATTCCGGAAAATGCGATTCTCTAGCTACCACACTATTTGAGAAGGCTTCCGGGGTTCGCTTTGGGGGCCTTTTCTTTTGCGATTGAACCCAGCTGTATATCCCTAAGTTTTTGGTTGATCAGACTCCTTCGTCGTTGTGAACTCTTCATACAAGCCATCCAAGCGCTCCGCGATGAATGTTGCGAATTCTGGAGCGTGCCGTTCGTCGAACGTGATCGACGTCTTGTTTCCCTGCCGCAAAAGCCTAGCGCCCTCCTTACCATTGGGCGTGTTCCAGGCGTGAACCTTAGCCTGGCGTTTGGTGGGTGGAAGCAAGCTTTTCAAGACGAGTGCAAAGCGGGCGTCCGAATCGGCGCGCGCAAATTCATCGGTTTGAACGATGCGATCCACCCGCTCCTCGAACTTCGTCTTTGCTAGTGCATCAACAAGTTGAACCCAACGCGCGCGACCGACTTTCGGCGCGGGGCCAATTTGCCGCGCCAGCACCTCGGGGACTCTCCTCGCTATCGAGATGTAGCGGCTCAGATCCGACTTATCGACAGATAACGCCGCGATTAAGACACTCCGCTCATAACCAGCATCCTCCAGGTGCTTCGCAAACAGGGCCCGTTCTATGAATGACAGATCTGATCGGTCTAGATTCTCGCGCCCTTGCGCGACAACCAACTCCGCATCGGTCAGTGCCTGAATGATCGCCCTTACTTCGCGACCAAGTTCCGCCGCAACGCGCAGGCGCCTGCGACCGTAAGCGACCTGGTAACGCCCCTCTGCGGTCGGACTGGGTCGCACAAGGATCGGGATTTGCTGCCCATTCGCTTCAATGCTGTCACGCAAAGCCTGATAGCTAGGGTCATTGTCCGCCGGGAGGCGGTCCGCGATCGGTGAGGAATCGATCTGGTCCGGCGAGAGCAAAACAACATGTTCACCAGAATTGAGTTGCTCCTGCAACTTCGCTGCTTCGCGAGCGCCCTGCGTGAGCTCCTTCAGAGAGACTCCCATCGCCCCGATAGCGCCGGAGCGGACCCTTTCAGGATCACGAGCCGGAGACGCCTTGCCACTGCTTGCAGCTCCTGTTTTCCCTAAGAAAAGTGAGTTTATGGCGTCCTTGCGGCTCATCCTACACCTCTCGGCCATTCTGAAAGTTGGGAGCTCCCAACTGATTTGAATTCCTACCGATATGAAAGAGTGGAGATATCCCGCTTCTAGACGAGTGAACACGGCCCCATCGCATTGAAGACTGGACACCTGCGGGAACATGGCAGGTCGGTCGACTCGCGCGTACAGGGGAGGGGGCAGCCCAGAGCGGCTTGCCCTGAGAACCTCGAACAAATTGCGCGCCAGCATTTGCATCCCTGGAACCAGCAAGAGTTGGGAGCTCCCAACTTCCTGTACCAGCGCCGCCATCTCGGCCGCCGCTCTGCGCCCGTGAACTCCAGACTTCCCTTGGCTGACGTTCTGCACTTTTCATCGGCGAACGCGACGTCTGTGCCGCTTCCTGTGTAGTAACCTGCACTTGTAAGTCCGAGATTCTATGCCACAGAGGCAAGGACGCACCGAAAGCGACCGACAGACGAAGACGAGTTGGGAGCTCCCAACTTTTCAGCTGAGGTGGTCTTGGATAGCGGTGGGAGCACCCAGCGTTCTGACTGGCTTCGCGTTTCATCCACGCCCCCATGCCGCGCGTATAAGCTGCTCGATCTCGCCGTTTACAGCGTCAAGCGCCTCCATTGCTCGGTCATACGTTGAGCGAGTCAGATTTTCTCGGCCAATCTCATAGAGCGTCTGCTTGGTCAGCCCAGCGTCCGAGACTGCTGCAGACTTGACCATGGGATTCGTGAGAACATGATCATCGAACAGGTTACGAAGCAGTGCGGACACCTTTGTTTGCGGCGCATCCTGTGGCTCATAGCGTGTCAGCAGGTATCGGATGAAGTCATACTCTAACCGTCCGCCGCTTTCTCGCACCACGCTCAGAAGGTCTCGAGTCATGAGCAGAAACTGGCTCATCGATGAAACATCCAGCATTTGTGGATGAACCGTCACAATCATCGAGGTTGCGGCGCACAGCCCAGACAGAGTGAGAAAGCCAAGCTGTGGCGGACAGTCTATAACAACCACATCATAGGCATCAGCGACGTCGTCGATGGCTGCAGCAACACGTGTAAAGAAAATGCCCTCGTTTTTTCGTTTGGCATCGGTGAGGGCCTTAGGTGTCGTATGCTCGAACTCCATGAGTTCCAAGTTGCCCGGCACCAGGTGCAAACCATCGAAGTAAGTCGGCCGTACCACATCGGCTAGAGGCTGGCGCAATTCGTCATATCGAATAGCCGCATAGAGGGTCTCGTTACTGCCGACATCGGTCTCAGGCAGTACGCCGAATAGTGCGGACAAGCTCGCTTGCGGATCGAGATCGATCGCAAGGACACGATAGCCTTGCAGTGCCAGATACTGAGCGAGATGCGCTGCAGTCGTGGTTTTACCGCTGCCGCCCTTGAAATTCGTAACGGCGATTACCTGCAGATGTTCGCCCTCGCGGCGGTGAGGTATAAAATCGCTCGCATCACGCCCTCGCGTGCCACTTGCAAGCAGCTGTCGGATCTCATTGATTTGGCCCAAGGTGTAAAGGCGTCGACCGTGCCCTGTCGTCTTGGGCTGCGGACCTTCACCCGCCAACGTCATCTTGCGCAGGGTTGAATCCGAAACACCGATGAGCTTTGCCGCTTCGCCGGACGTGAAGAGGCGAAGTGATTTCTGCGCTACAGGCGGGAAGAAGTTCTCGCTCATTGCGTGAAGCTGTGAGCTCAGCAGCTCCGCGTGCGCGCCAATGGTCTCGTCCGCCGCCATATTGGTGCTCGAAGAGGAGGCCAGATTTTCAATCACGGGCGTATACTTTCATCACGGTATGGTGGCCGATCACATGGGATTACCGTGACGATAGCGATCTAACGTGCGCATGCAAGGAATTATTGGTTAGCGAAGGGTTAACCTATAAGCTGACAAAACGCATCCCTGGGTGGTAGAAAGCACGTTTTGCCTTTTAATCGCAATAACTTGACGGATTTATCATGCTAAAACTCGCCTCCGCATTTATGCCGGGTACAAGTTGCTCCGCAGCCGTGGGGGGGCTTGGGTCGGCGACTGTTGCAGCCAATCCTTGCGCGACTCAACGGCCCCGATTCTCCTGCACACCTGGCCTGATGGGAAGGTAATGCTGTGAAACCAGTGCTCCCCGCACCCTTAGTGATGCGGATTGTACAACGAGTGCCCGGCACTTCGGCCGGACTGATCTTGGGTCGCTGTCGTGGTCATATGGCTCCAGTAATTTTGGAGCCAAGACATCCATGTGCGCTACCCAACTAAATTGCAGTCTCCGTTGTGACCAGCCTTGTTTTAGCGCTGCTGAGGCTTGATGAACGTGTCTGCATGCTCTTCTGATCGTCTCGTCCGCCGATTGCAAAATGCACTTGGTCCAAGTGTGTGCGCTGCCCTCAGTGATACGTCCGTGGTGGAGATAATGCTGAACCCCGACGGACGCTTGTTCATAGAACGCTTGGGGCAGGAGATCGAGAACGCTGGATATCTCCACCCGGAGGCTGCCGAAACCATCATCGGCTGTGTAGCACACGCGTTGCGAACTGAAGTCGACAGCAGCCGACCGATCCTTTCGGGGGAACTTCCGATGCGCGGGCACAGGTTTGAGGGCTTGCTGCAGCCGGTGGTGAGCAATCCGTGCTTCACGATCCGTAAACATGCGTCGCGCCTCATCCGGCTTGATGATTACGTTAGCCGATCGATGATGAGTGGGGACCAACGTACATCTATCCGAGAAGCGATCGCAGAACGGCTTAATATTGTTGTGTCCGGAGGAACTGGGTCGGGCAAGTGCACAGCGACAATCTAGGGTCAGGACCCATTGATTTGAAGTGAGGGATATGATTCAGGCAGGCTTGAAGGAGCCTGACTGATGAGTAATCTGTTTTGGCTGACGGACGAGCAAATGGCGCGTCTTCGGCCCTATTTTCCCAAGAGCCATGGGCGTCAGCGCGTTGATGATCGACGCGTTCTGAGCGGCATCATCTTCGTGAACCGCAACGGGCTCAGGTGGTGCGATGCGCCGAAGGAATACGGCCCCTCCAAGACGCTTTATAACCGTTGGAAACGCTGGGGTGACAAGGGCATCTTTATCCAGATGATGGAAGGCATGGCCGTCCCTGAGGCTCCAGAGTTGAAGACGATCATGATCGATGCGACCTATCTCAAGGCGCACCGCACGGCTTCCAGCCTGCGGGTAAAAAAGGGGGTGCAGGCCGCCTGATTGGGCGCACGAAAGGCGGCATGAACACCAAGCTCCATGCCGTAACCGATGCGAATGGTCGCCCGATCAGTTTCTTCATAACGGCAGGTCAGGTCAGCGATTACACCGGCGCAGCCGCCTTGCTTGAAGAATTGCCCAAGGCCAAATGGCTGCTGGCCGATCGTGGCTACGATGCCGACTGGTTTCGTGACGCTTTACAGGCGAAAGGGATCACTCCCTGCATCCCCGGTCGAAAATCCCGGAACAAGGCCGTCAAATATGACAAACGCCGCTACAAACGGCGCAACCGGATCGAGATCATGTTCGGTCGTCTCAAGGACTGGAGGCGTGTCGCTACACGCTATGACAGGTGTCCAATGGCCTTCCTCTCAGCCATCGCTCTCGCCGCAACCGTCATCTTCTGGCTATGAGCAATGAGTCCTGAACCTAGCTCCGGCAGCCGAGACGTTCAAACGCGGGCGGGATTTTGCCGCGTGGCTCGGGCTCACACCGCTGCAACATTCCACGGGCGGGAAGCAGCGGCTCGGCAAGACTTCGAAGATGGGGGAGCGAACGTTGCGCCGATTGCTTATTATCGGGGCGAGTGCGGTTGTACGGTGGGCGGCCCGAAAGGGAGCCACTACAGGATCGTGGCTGGCGAGTATGCTCAAACGTAAACCACCCATGCTGGTCAGATTTGCTCTTGCCAACAAGATGGCTCGTATCGTTTGGGCACTTATGGCCAAGGGCGGAACCTATCAGGCTCAGAGCGCGGCAGGGTAACCTGCAGCGGTCAGGAGGCTGTCGGAGGTGTAGGAAGGTCAGACGGAGGATATGGCGTAACGGTCGATGAGACGAGATCGGGAAAACCAGATTGCAACAAAGTGCCCAGAGCACGCGGTTGTGAATTGGACTTGATCTGCGAACTCCCATACAGGCCCGCGGCATGTAGAACGCTGCATCAGAGGCCGGATACATGTCAGCACCCGACTACACGCAACATCCCTTCTAAAAGATTCTTCTTGCACCCTTTGGGGCGTCCATACATGTTGCAACGTTTTGAATACCGTTTTTGTGGCAAGGAGAGCTTCTGATCTTTCGGAGGATTGAATGTTCAAGGGCCGCCAGTTTGACCAGTCAGTCATCCTGCTTTGCGTGCGCTGGTACCTGGCCTACAGTCTGAGCCTGCGGGACCTGGAAGAAATGATGGCCGAGCGAGGCATTGCCGTTGACCACACGACCATTCACCGCTGGACCGTCCGCTACGCACCGCTATTGCTGGAGCGTTTCAACCGACGGAAGCGGAACGTGACCGGCAGATGGCATATCGACGAGACTTACATCAAGGTCCGCGGCCAGTGGATGTACCTATACCGCGCCATCGACAGTGTCGGCGACACGGTCGAATTCTGGTTCAGCGAGCAGCGTGACCTGCCGTCGGCCAAACGGTTCTTCACAAAGGCGCTGAATCGGCATGGCCGGCCAGGCTGCGTCGTTATTGATGGTAGCCAGACCAACCACGAGGCTATCGTTTCCTGTGACACCACAAATCGCTTGCAGGATCGTTCTCGGCGCCGGCTGAAGCCGATCGAAATCCGCAAGAGTAAGTATCTGAATAATCGGATTGAACAGGATCATCGGCGCATCAAGCGCCGCGTCCGGCCAATGCTTGGCTTCAAATCACAGGCATCAGCCGCGATCATCCTGTCCGGCATCGAGATGGTTCACATGATGCGCAAGCGACAGGCGAGATACGCCTTCAATCCGAATCCGTCCCTAGCCGAACAGTTCGCAATTCTTGCCGCATAATTGGCCTCGGACCGGCCCCCTTTGCGCTTCAAATCAGCCGTTGCAACAAAACCGCCGGCTTCAAGCACATTGGTGCCGGGGCCGAACACCGCGGCCACCCCCTGATCGAGCAGGAACTCATAATCCTGGCGCGGCACGCCGCCGCAGACGACGATGATGTCGTGCCCGCCCTGCACCTTCAGTTCCTCGATCAGTTGCGGCAAAAGGGTCTTGTGGCCGGCAGCCAGCGAAGAAACCCCAAGCACACGAACCGCGCGTTTCCATCGCATCGGCTTCACGAGGGAAGAATGTCGTCTGTCCCACTATCTACAGCGCCTTTTCGAGTTCCGGCAGAATGACAAAGAGATCGCCGACGAGGCCGTAATCGGCAACCTGGAAGATCGGCGCTTCCTCGTCCTTATTGATGGCGACGATGACCTTGCTATCCTTCATGCCAGCGAGGTGCTGGATGGCG
>NZ_JBKFEY010000043.1:0-13555 GCF_046507575.1 Pontitalea aquivivens
GTAAGGTTGATGATCCGGTCGAGCTGTATGTCGGTGACAAACTGATAGCGCGCGGTGAGCTGACCGAGATGGGGGACGATCAGGCCGGCCAGCTTGCAGTTCGTCTGACCGAGATTGCCGATCTTCAGAACGGTCTGTAACCGATGCGGGCCCTGTTCATCGTCGGCCTGCTCCTTCTCGCGGATGCAGCCCAGGCGCAGGATATCACGCTGCAGCTGGGTGGTGGTGAAAGCATCGCCAGCCGATCGATGCTGATGATCGCGGCGATCACCCTGCTCAGCCTGGCGCCGGGCCTTGCCATCATGGTCACCTGCTTTCCGTTCATTGTGACCGTGCTATCCATCCTGCGTCAGGCGCTGGGATTGCAGCAATCGCCCCCGAACATGCTGATCGTAAGCCTTGCGTTGTTCCTGACCTGGTTCATCATGGAACCCGTCTTTCTGGAAAGCTGGCGGGCAGGCATTTCACCGCTGGTTGAAGGTAGCCTGGACCTTCAGACTGCTTTCTTGCGCGGTGTAGGGCCTTTCCGCGACTTCATGGCATCCCGCACGAACCCCGATACGTTTTCTGCGCTGCTCGCGCTCAAGCCTGAGGCGGAGTTCGCGGGATCACTTCCCGAGGCGCCCCTGTCCATGCTTGTGCCATCGTTCATGCTTTCGGAAATTTCGCGGGCCTTCGAAATCGGATTTCTTGTTTTTTTGCCGTTTCTTATCATTGACCTTGTGGTCTCGGCTGTCCTTATGTCGATGGGGATGATGATGGTTCCGCCAGCCATCGTTGCCCTTCCGTTCAAGCTTGCCTTCTTCGTTGTCGCGGACGGCTGGGTGTTGATCTCGGGGGCGTTGGTTCGTGGTTACCTTTGATCGTGTCGTACCGGCGACAAGGGATCGTATCCGCAGGGCGCATAGCAACAGGCTTCGCAAGATTGCCCTGAACCGCAGTGAATGCTAAGCACCCGCAACTGAAAATTGGGAGCCTCTGATGGCCGATCATATTGTGAAAGACCTGTCCCTTGCCGCATTCGGCCGCAAGGAACTGGACATCGCGGAAACCGAGATGCCGGGACTGATGGCGCTGCGCGAGGAGTATGGCGCCGCGCAGCCGTTGAAAGGCGCCCGTATCGCAGGGTCGCTGCACATGACGATTCAGACTGCCGTGCTGATTGAAACGCTCAAGGCATTGGGCGCCGATGTGCGCTGGGCGTCGTGCAACATTTTTTCGACGCAGGACCACGCGGCCGCCGCGATTGCCGAAGCCGGTATTCCCGTTTTCGCGGTCAAGGGCGAAACGCTTGAGGAATACTGGGCCTATACCGATCAGATCTTCCAGTTCCAGGACGGCACTGCGAACATGATCCTGGACGATGGCGGTGATGCGACGCTGTACATCCTGCTGGGCGCACGGGTCGAGGCGGGCGAAACGGATCTGATCGCGGTGCCGACCTCGGATGAAGAGGTGTGCCTTTTCAATCAGATCCGCAAGCGTATCGCCGCAACTCCCGGCTGGTTCACGCGCCAGCGCGATGCGATCAAGGGCGTCTCGGAAGAGACCACCACAGGTGTGCACAGGCTGTATGATCTGCACAAGAAGGGGCTGTTGCCCTTTCCGGCGATCAACGTGAACGATTCCGTCACCAAGTCGAAATTCGACAACAAATACGGTTGCAAGGAAAGCCTTGTGGACGGTATCCGCCGCGCGACGGATACGATGATGGCGGGAAAGGTTGCCGTGGTCTGCGGCTATGGTGATGTGGGCAAGGGCTCGGCCGCCTCGTTGCGTGGCGCGGGCGCGCGGGTGAAAGTCACCGAAGTAGACCCGATTTGCGCGCTTCAGGCTGCAATGGACGGGTTTGAGGTTGTCGTTCTGGAAGACGTCATGCGGGACGCCGACATCTTCATCACGACCACTGGCAACAAGGATGTCATCCGCATCGAGCATATGCGCGAGATGAAGGATATGGCGATTGTCGGCAACATCGGCCATTTCGACAACGAAATCCAGGTCGCGGCGCTTCGGAACCACAAATGGACCAATATCAAGGATCAGGTGGACATGATCGAGATGCCCTCGGGCAATCGCATCATCCTTCTGTCCGAAGGGCGTCTGCTGAATCTGGGCAACGCGACGGGCCATCCGTCCTTTGTGATGTCGGCCAGCTTCACAAACCAGGTTCTGGCGCAGATCGAATTGTGGACCAAGGGCCAGGATTACGCGCCCGGCGTCTACATCCTGCCCAAGGCGCTGGATGAAAAGGTGGCGCGGCTGCATCTGAAGCGCATTGGCGTCAAGCTGACCACGCTGCACCCCGATCAGGCCGATTACATCGGCGTGACGGTGGATGGGCCGTTCAAGTCCGATCACTACCGCTATTGAACCTCGGGAAGGCCGGGCCAACCTGACCCGGCCTTCCCGGTTGCGTGCCAAAAGGCCGCGTATATTTCCCTTGGTTGGCGCGTCGCTTTCGCCTTAACCTTGCCGTGGCCGCGCGCAATGCCCGCGGAACATGGCAAAACCCTGGCATCTGGGAGCACGACATGGGAAAAAGAGAAGAACTGATCGCCAAATATGCGGACGATCTGAAGACCAAATGCGGCATGGCGCCGGACATGGAACTTCTCACAAAGGTCACGATTGGCTGTGGTCCGGCGATTTATAACGCCGATTCATCAACCGTTGCCGCCAGTTCTGACAGTGAGCTGGAAACTGTGAAGAACAATTTCCTGATCAAGAAACTGGGCCTGAAGGACGGGCCGGAATTGATGGATGCAATCAACGCCGTGATCGAAACCTACGGCAAGTCAGAGCGGAACAAATACCGCGCAGTCGTCTATTACATGCTGGTCAGGCATTTCGGCAAGGAAGGCGCTTACGCCTGACCATTTTGCCGATGGAACAAAGGGCGTGCCATCGGCGCGCCCTTTCACGTTCAGATCATTGCTTTCATCGCCGCGACATGGGATGCCGCCGCGGCCCGCGCGTCCGCCGCAATTGTGGTGATCGCGGCGTCCATGTCCCCGGGGGGGACGATCCGGTCAATCAGCCCCCAGGAAAGGGCCTCTGGCGCCTCGATCTTCTGGCCTCCCATCAGGATCAGCTTTGTGCGTGCGGGCCCGATCAGCGCGGCCATCCTGCCTGGGTCCGAGGGTTGTGGCAGAAAGCCGAGCTTCATCACCGGATAGAAGAATTTCGCCGCGGGCACGGCAAGGCGCAGGTCGCAGGCCAGCACCATTCCCATCGCGCCACCCGCAAGCGTGCCGTTCAGCGCGGCGATGGTCAGGCAGGGAAGCGCCGCGATACGTCCCGACAGGCATTCCCAAATCCCATCGGTTGCAAGCCCCGCGCGCGCCTGGTCCAGATCGGCGCCTGCGGAAAAGACCTTGCCTTCGCCGCGCAGGACAAGGACCCGCGCACCTTCATCGGCGGCGCGGACAGCGATCGTGTCGATTTCCTCCAGCATGGCCCGTGTCAGGGAATTGGCTTTTTCCGGCCGGTCGATGGTGACCTGCCACAGCCCGTCTTCTGCTTTCAACCGGATCATCGCGTCCTCCTTGCGCAACTTTTCCCCTGTCCTAGCAATGACGCAGCCCCTTGACCATCGGTCGTGCGCGCGGGATGCTGCGTGCGAATTTTTTGGGCCGAGAGGATTAAGATATGGCTTTGTTGAACAGGCGCGCGGCGGGGTTTCTTGCGGCGACGCTGCTCGGGACGACCGCGCTTCATGCGGATGTCACGGCCGAAGATGTGTGGCAAAGCTGGTCCGAAAGCTACGGGGCGCTTGGTTACGAAATCGTTGTTGGCGCGCAGGACCGTTCGGGGGACACGCTGACCCTGCGTGAGGTGGTTCTGACGGCTGACATGCCCGAAGCGCGGACGGTTTTCACCATTCCCGAGCTGCGCCTGCAGGAACAGCGCGGCAAGGTCGCGGTGTCGCTTGCCGACACGATGACCGCCGAGACGACCGCGACCGCCGATGCCGAAAGCGTGACCCTGCGCATGACCATGCGGCAGCGCGATTTTGCCGCGCTGGTGTCGGGGGTGCCGGACAACCTTGCTTATGACATCGACGCGCCCGAAATCGTCGTCGAGATGGATCAGGTGCAGTCTGACGGCCAGGCCGTTCCGGTAACCATGCAGGCGACAATTGAGGATAGCAAGGGAACCTATCTGGTCGTCAAGGACGGTGGTCAGAAGATGACCTCGGACATCAGAACACAGGGCGCGCGCTTTACGCTGTCGGGTGCCGATCCTGCGGATGGCACGACCTTCACCATGCAGGGCAATCTGGCCGATCTGGCGCTGACGGGCACCATTTTCATGCCCGAGGGCATTGATGTGCAGGCGCCCGAAGCCGCCTTTGCCGCCGGAATGAACGTGGAACTTGATGTCGGATACGGCGCGGGCAGCTATGCGATTGACGCGGAAAGCCCCGATGGCCCGTTCAAGATCGAATCTTCGGTGGATTCTGGCGCGTTTGCAATGACCGTGTCGCAGGAAAAGCTGGCCTATCGCGCGGCCGGCAAGGGGACGGATCTTGCGATGGCGGTGCCGGACCTGCCCTTCCCGGTCAGCCTGCGACTGGATGAGGTGTTGTTCAACTTTGATTTTCCGATGGCGGCAAGCGAGACGGCCTTGCCCTTCGCGGCAGCGGTGCGCGTGGTCGGCCTGTCGATTTCCGAAGAGATCTGGGGCATGTTCGACCCTGCGGCGCAGTTGCCGCGCGACCCTGCCACGCTGATCGTGGATCTTTCGGGCAAGATCCGGCCGCTGGTTGATCTGCTATCGACCGAAGCGGCCGAAGCCTCGGTGCCGCCGGCCGAGATTGAGGCGCTTGACATCAATGAGGTGGAGCTGACGTTGGCGGGGGCCGCGTTTACCGGGGCGGGTGCAATGACCTTCGACAATTCCGTGGGGATTCCGATGCCCATCGGCGCACTGGATCTGCGTCTTGTGGGGGCGAACGCGCTGATGGATCGGCTGGTGGCGATGGGTCTGATGCCAGAAGATCAGGTGATGTTCGCGCGCATGATGCTGGGCCTTTATGCGGTGCCGTCGGGGGATGACGCGCTGACCTCGAAGATCGAATTCAAGGAAGGCGGGGAAATTCTGGCAAACGGGCAGCGGATTCAGTAATCCGTTCATGCAAGATTGGGCCGCCCGGCGCAGATCCGGGCGGCTTTTTTATCAGCAGGAGCAGATCCGATGGCCGATGACCGCCTTTCCAGCCTGACCGCGGCCCTTTTGGCCGCCGCCGCCAAGGCCGGCGCCAGCGCCGCCGATGCGATTGCCGTCGATGGCCGATCGGTTTCGATCGACGTTCGGGCGGGGGCGCTTGAACAGGCGGAACGATCCGAAGGCGTCGAAATCGGTCTGCGCGTGTTGATCGGCGGACGGCAGGCCTGCGTTTCCGCCTCGGACATCTCGGCGCGGACGATTGGCGAAATGGCCGAGCGTGCCGTGGCCATGGCGCGTGAGGCCCCCGAAGACCCGTTTGCCGGGCTGGCGGACCCCGATCAGCTTGCGCAGAGCTGGGACATTGCAGCGCTGGAACTGGAAGACCCCGCCCCCGAACCCGAAGCCGCAGCGCTAGAGGCTGATGCCCGCGCCGCGGAAACCGCCGCGCTGGGCGTAGCCGGGGTGTCCCAGGTGCAATCCGCCTCGGCCAGCTATGCGCGGCGCAGATTGCATATTGCCGCCTCGAACGGGTTTTCGGGCGGCTATGGGCGCACCTCGCGTTCCGTATCGGCGGTCGCCATTTCCGGGGAAGGCTTGGCGATGGAACGGGACTGGGCCGCAGAATCGCGCGCTTGGTCCGCCGATCTTCCCGATGCGGCCTCGGTCGGTCGGCTGGCGGCAGAACGCGCGGTGGAACGGGCAAGTCCCAAGCGTCCGCCCACCGGGGCCTATCCGGTGCTCTTTGATGAGCGCATCGCGGCGAGTCTCATCGGCCACCTGCTGGCGGCGGTGAACGGTGGCGCAATCGCGCGCGGCGCTTCGTGGTTGCGTGATGCCATGGGCGCGCAGGTTCTGCCCGAGGGGCTTTCCCTGATCGAAGAGCCGCATCGCCCCCGGATATCGGGGTCGCGCCCCTTTGACGCCGAGGGGCTGCCGACCCGGCGGCGCGCCATCGTCGAGAACGGGGTGCTGACCGGCTGGACGCTGGATCTGGCCACCGCGCGCAAGCTGGGGATGCAAAGCACCGCCAATGCATCGCGCGGAACATCGGCGCCGCCCTCGCCCGGGGTGGGAAATGTTACGCTGACGCCCGGCCCGCTGACTCGTGCGGATCTGCTGCGCGAGATGGGAACCGGGCTTCTGGTGACCTCTTTCATCGGGTCGACCATCAACCCCAATACCGGGGACTATTCGCGCGGGGCGTCTGGCTTCTGGGTGGAAGGCGGGGAAATCCGCCATCCGGTGAACGAATGCACCGTGGCGGGCAACCTGCGCGAGATGCTGCTTCGCGTCACCCCCGCCAATGATGCGCGCCCGCACCTGAGCCACCTTGTCCCCAGCCTGCTGGTCGAAGGGTTGACCCTTGCCGGCCAATGACCTGATCTTGCTGGAACAGGCGGCGCGCGCCGCCGGTGAAATCGCACTGCGGTTCTGGAAGCGGGCACCCTCATCCTGGGACAAGGGGGGCGGCGCGGGGCCGGTGTCCGAAGCGGATCTGGCGGTCAATGACATGCTGCAGGCCCACCTGCGGGTGGCCCGGCCCGATTACGGCTGGCTGTCGGAAGAAACGGATGATGACCCGGCCCGGCTTGCGGCGCGGCGCTGTTTCATCGTCGATCCGCTGGACGGAACCCGCGCCTTTCTGGCCGGCGAGGCAGCCTTTGCCCATGCCTTGGCGGTGGTCGAAGATGGCCGGCCAATCGCCGGGGTCGTGCATCTGCCGGCGCTGGGCCTGACCTATGCGGCAAGCGCGGGGGGCGTGGCCACGTTGAATGGCAAACCGATCCGGGTGGGTGCGCGAGCGCAGGCGGATGGGGCGCAGATCCTGACGTCGGGGGCCGTGGCGGAACCGCATAATTGGCGCGGGCCGGTTCCGGGTTTCAAACGGGTGTTCCGCCCGTCGCTTGCCTGGCGGTTCTGCCTGGTGGCCGAGGGGCGCTTTGATGCGGCGCTCTCTCTGCGCCCGGCCTGGGAATGGGACATTGCGGCGGGCGCGCTGATTGCAGAATGTGCCGGGGCGCTGGCGACGGACCGGACAGGTGCGCTCTTCCGCTTCAACAGTGCCCAGCCTGCGGAAAATGGCCTGATTGTTGCGCCGCCACGCCTGCACGCCGATCTGATGGCGCGTTTGCAGCCCTGGCCGGGCTGAGGGCCACAGCTTGCCCCTTGCCATGCGCGGCACGGGGGTTATCTGTGACCCCTGAATGATGCTGTGGGGCAAGATGCGGGACAGTGACGAGATTGAAAAAGCGGTAGAGCGTGCGGAATCCGCAGTGCGCGGCCATATGCCTGATCCGGCGAACCCCCGGCTTTTGCGCAGCGCGCTGGGCCGGTTTGCCACCGGCGTCACCGTGGTGACCGCGCGCGAGGCTGATGGTGGTGGCCTGGTGGGGATCACTGCGAACAGCTTTGCTTCGGTTTCGCTGGACCCGCCACTGGTGCTTTGGTCGGCGGCCCGGTCATCGATGCGGCATGCACATTTTTCGGCCGCCCCCGCGTTTGCGATTCATGTGCTGGCCGCCGGGCAATCCGATCTGTCGGATCGTTTCACCCGCGATGGATCGCGGTTCGAAGGTCTGGATTACAGCCTGAACGCCGATGGCGTGCCGCTGTTGGAAGGCACACTGGCGCGGTTCGAATGCAGGACCGAGGCGCGCCATGAGGGGGGCGACCACACGATTATCATCGGTCTGGTCACCCGCTTTACCCTGGCCGAGGGTGAACCGCTGGTTTTCGTACACGGCCAATATGGCCGTTTTGTTCCCGGCCGCTGATCAGCGCAGCTGCGCGATCTGTTCGGCCAGCATCGCCACCGCGCGCGATTGCGCGCGGGCGATTGCGCCGGGGCCTTCCCCCTCAATATGAGCCGCCAGATCAAAGCGCCGCACGATGTCGCGGCCAGCGGAAAGCCCTGCTGGCGATACGAAATACACCCCGCGCAGGCGCAGCTTGCCATCGGCCTGCGCCAGGATCTGTTCCACCCGCACCTCCAGCCGTCGGTCTGGGCCGTCGGCCAGTGGCCAGGGTTCGGCAATGACCGTTGCACCCGACAGCTCCGTGATCTGGCGTGATAGCGCCAGGGTCATCGCGCGGGCCGGATCATCTGCCCAGATGTTGTCGGGTGTCGATCGCAGCGCGCCATCTTTGGTCTGCCAGGTGATTTCCTGCCCGGCAGCATATTGTGGCAAGGACACCTCGCGCAATTCGGTCAATCCAAGACGGTCGGGCAGGCGCTGGCTGGCCGCGGGTGGGTCGATCAGATAGCGGCCCGTCTTTTCCGGGTTCGTACAGCCGGCCAGCGCGATCAGGCACAGGAACGAGAGGGATGTGGGTTTCATGGAACTCTCCGGTCAGCGGCCCAGGATGAAGGCGCGGGGGTTGCGTTCGATGGTGCGGGCCAGCGCCCCGAAGGCTGCCGTGGCGCGGCGCAATTCGCGCATGGTGTTCAGCACCTCGGCGTTGAAGCTGGATCGTTCACCGTAAGAGGCAACCAGCGATTCGGCCTGCGCGATCAGGGATTCAAGCCGCCGTGTCACCTCGGGCAGGCGCGCGGATGCATCGGAAATCGCATTCGCCGCCCCTTCGGCTGCGCCAAGCGCGCTGTTGATATTGCTGGCCGCACCTCCTTCACGCAGTTCGCCCAGCAGGGCTGCGGTTTCGGTCAAGGTATCCGACAGGGCGCGCGGCAGTCGTTCGGCATCCTCGGACCCGAGCATCGCGCGGATGTCGGTCAGGATTCCGTCGATATTGGCGCCGATATCTGCCAGGGGCATCTTTGCCGCGGCGGCGGCGGCCTGTTCAAGCGAGACAAGCGTATCGCCAAGGCCCTCGATTTCCGTCATCACCGTGTCGGCGGCGGCGCTGACGCGATCCAGCGCGGCGACCGATTTGCCGCCCGCGTCCTGATTGTTGAGCGTATTCGCCAATGTGCGCATTTCGCCCAGCATGCTGACCAGTTCAGCCGGAACCGCGCGGGTGTCTTCGCTTTCGGCCATGGCAGAGATGCTGTCGAGCGTACGGATCGCACTGGCGAACAGTTCTTCGATGGGCAGGCTGTTGATTCGGGTGAACACGCCTTCGGCCGATGCGGCAAGATCGTTTTCGACTGCCGGGCCCACCGGGATCGTGGGATAGGGGTCTGCCTCAAGGTTCATTCTGGCCGGGGGGGCTTCGTCAAGATCGGTCAGTTCCACCACAAGGCGTGTTCCCAGCAAGCCTACCCCCGCAATACGCGCGCGCAGACCGTTTTCCACCTCACCGGCCAGAAACTCGGTCACGATATCGGCGCCGGTGTCGCGCGCAAGGCCAAGCCGTTCTGGTGAAACCGCGATAATGATCTGTTGACGCGCAAAGCGGGTGCCAAGCGTATCGGTGTCAACGCGGATCGAAATATCCACGACTTCGCCTGCCTCGACTCCGCGGAACTGCACCGGGGTGCCGCGTTCAAGGCCGCGCACAGCCTCATCGAACAACAGGGTGAAGCGCACCGCATCGGACAGGCCGTCGCCAAAGATGGAGTCACGGGCCGCGGTTTCGGTGTCGAACAGGCGGAACCTATGCCCGTTTTCCACCGGGGCACCGCCCGAGGTGAAGGTGTTGAATTCCACCCCGCCCTGCACCAGCGATGCCAGGGATCGTACGTTCAGGCTTACACCCGCAGCGCCAAGCGAAACCGAGATGCCCGACGTGTCCCAGAAACGGGTCGACGTGGCCAGTCGCTGGTCGTGCGGGGCCTTGATGAAGGCATCCACGATGACGCCGGAATCATTCCCGGCAAGCCGAAGGTTCTGCAACTGGCCCACGGTCAGCCCGCGAAACAGCACAGGCGCGCCTTCGACCAGGCCGCCGGCGTCTTCGGCACGCAATTCGATCCAGGTGCCTTTGGACGGATCGGGCGCCAGGGGCGCGCGATCAAGGCCGGTGAACCGTACCGCCTTCGTGCCGGGGATGGCGTCCCAGAAACCTTCGATGAAGGTGCCCGACAAGACCGTATCCAGCCGCGAGATGCCCTGGGTCGTGACCTCGGGGCGGACCAGCCAGAATTGGGCATCGGCATCGATATAGGGGGCGATGTCCTTGTCGACGCGGACCCCGATCCTGACCGCAGTCAGATCATCGGAAAAGCCTATGCTTTCCACCTTGCCGACATCGACTTCGCGGAAGCGCAGCGCGGTTTCCCCAAGGCGGATGCCGGTGGCATCGGCAAAGTCGATTTCAATCAGCACACCGCGGTCGGCATAGGTTTTCCAAGCCACGCCAAGGGTGATGGCCAAGGCCAGCAAGGGCACCAGCCAGATCACGGAAAGCCGGGTCCAGATCGGGTCGGGGGCGGCAGAGCGCACCAGTCTGGCGGGTTCGGGCAGGTCAGGCATCGTCACGCGTATCCGGGTCGTCAGGTGGGCCGCGCCAGATCAGCCGCGGATCGAAACTTTGGGCGGCCAGCATGGTGAAGGCAACCGAAAGCGCAAAAGACACCGCCGCCGGACCGGGGTTGATCGCGGCGACAAAGCCCAGTTGCACCAGGGCCGACAGGATGGCCACAACAAAAACGTCGATCATGGACCAGCGACCGATGAAATCGACCACCTCGAACAAGATCAGATGCCTGTGCCCGCCGGCACGCCGTTCCGTTCCGACGGCAAGGGCAAGATATGCGATGGCAAGGAATTTCCCGATCGGAATTACGATTGACGCGATGAAGACGATCGCCGCCACACCGGGATTGCCATGTGACACAAGCTCGATCACACCGCCAAGGATGGTGTTTTCCGAACTTCCGGTCAGCACGGATGTGCGCAGCATCGGGTAAAGGTTGGCCGGGATGTAGAAGATGACGCCCGCGGCAAGCCAGGCCCAGACCGCCTGCAGGCTGGATGCATCAACCGGCCTGAGCCTTGCGCCACAGCGGCCGCAATCCTGCGTGCCGGCAGGCCAGACCCGGCCGCAGCTTGTGCAGCCGGTCAGCCCGGCATCATGGGCCGTGCAGATGGCGCTTAGCGCGCTTCGATCGCGTCCCATATCGTCCATTTGCTCATGAAGGCGTTTTTCAGGGCGGTCACGATAATCAGGACGCAAAACGCCCAGAAGGCCGGACCAAAGCCGATCGTTGCAAGCCCGGCCACCTTGACCAGCGCGACCGCGGTTCCGATCACGAATATCTCGGCCATGGACCAGGGTTGCAGCCGTTCGGCCACCCGGAAGGCTTGCGCGGCATGGGGCCAGGCGGGGCGCCCGTTCGCCAGCGGCCACAGCGTGTAGATCAGCGCGGCAAAGCGCAGAACCGGCAGGCCAACGATGGCCAGAAGCACCGCAAGCGAAAGCGGCGCAAGAATGCCATCGGCAAAGGCCATGGCGGCGGAAAAGACCGAACTGTCATGGCTAAGGCCTTGGGTGGAAATGCGCAGGAAGGGAAAGAAGACGGCTGCAACCATCAGGATCATTGCGGTGAAGGCCAGCGCCACGACATGCAGAAAGGAACGGGTCCGGGGCGTCACCAGAAGCGTTCCACATCGTGCACAGGCGGCACGTTCGTTCGGGCGCAAGGGCTCTGCCAGATGCAGGGCATCGCAGCGCGGGCATGCGATGAGCACTGCAAGATCACATGGCTGTTCGCGAAAGGGCGGCATGCGGCGAAGCATAGCCCGCACATGGCTGGCCGCAAGGGCATGCGGGAATGAGGTGGATTTTAGGTGTTAAGGACACGTTAGGATCGCGATGGTAGCTCTGATGCCGGGTGAAGTGAAATGGGTGGTGTGATGGGTACGCGTGACAACGCGGCGCCGGTCATCATCAAGCGCAAGAAGGTCGTCGGCGGCGGCGGGCACCACGGCGGGGCATGGAAGGTTGCCTACGCTGATTTCGTAACCGCCATGATGGCTTTTTTCCTGCTGATGTGGCTGCTGAACGCAACGACGGAAAAACAGCGAAAGGGAATTGCGGATTTTTTCAATCCGACGATTCCGATCAACCGGGTCTCGGGTGGGGGTGACGGGGCGCTTGGGGGCGAATCGGTCTTTTCGAAGGATCAGATTGTCCACAATGGAACTGGCGGGACGCCAATGCCCCCTTCTGAATATGGTGCGGACCAGAGCGGCGCCGCCGATACCGAAGGTGAGGCGGAAACCGAGGCGTTGCGACAGGTGCAGCGCGATATCGACAAGATGTTCACGGGCGTCGGCGGGGAATCTATGGCTTCAACCCTGCTTGCGCGGCACATTGTTACAAAGGTGACCGATGAAGGGCTTATCGTCGAGTTTTTCGACTTGCCGCAGGCCCCCCTGTTCCAAGGTGACACGGCCGAGCCGACCGAGGTGACCCAGCAGATCGCCGCAATGGTCGCGCGTGTCTTCGGTCTGGTTCCCAATGCCGTTGCGATTGGCGGCCATACACGGTCGTATCCCGATATGCTTCGGGAGAATCCGGTCTGGAACCTGTCCACCGCGCGCGCGCAGAAATTGCGCGGGCTTCTGAAGGAGGCTGGTTTTCCGGAAAGCCGGGTCCAGCGTGTGACGGGATTCGCCGACCGCAAGCAGGCAACGGAAAACCCGATGTCGCAGCGCAACAACCGGATCGAATTGATCCTGCTGCGAAGCCGGCTCTGATCAGAACTGCCAGGAATTTTAGCTGTTAGTGTGATCTTAAGGGATCGTGCTGCATCTTTCCTGTCAATCAAGGGACGCTGCATCAGAAAGGCGCTTTCATGTCCATTTCTTCTTCGCTGAACGCTGGGGTCGCGGGCCTTGCGGCCAATGCTACGCGGCTTGCGACGATTTCCGATAACATCGCCAACTCTGGTACCTACGGCTACAAGCGGGCGGCGGCCGATTTCGAAAGCATGGTCATCAATCAGGCGCGCGGTGCCGGGGTCTATTCCGCAGGCGGGGTCCGCGCACAGACCGTTCGGTTGATTGACGAACGCGGGTCTCTGGTCTCCACATCGAATGCGCTTGATCTTGCCGTTGCCGGCCGCGGAATGTTGCCGGTCATTCCGTCAGTCGCGCTTGACAACAAGATGGGTGCGCAGCCCTTGATGATGACGACGACGGGTGCCTTTCGAACCGATGCGAATGGGGTTCTGAGAACGGAATCCGGCCTGGTTTTGTTGGGTTGGCGCGCGACTGCGGACGGCTCGATCCCCGTTTTGCCGCGCGATACGGTCGGCGGGCTTGAGCCTGTCGTCATTAACGCCAACCAAACCGCGGCCGACCCCACGACAACCATGACCCTTGGCGTGAACCTGCCTGCCGTAAATACCGAAGCAGGCGCCGATGGAAGCTCTCTGCCTTTGTCGGTCGAATACTTTGGTAACCTTGGCACATCCGAAACACTGAACATCACGTTTACTCCCACGGTGCCGGCGGCTGGGTCGTCAAACACCTGGACG
>NZ_JBKFEY010000044.1:0-11400 GCF_046507575.1 Pontitalea aquivivens
GTCTCGGTCATCGTGCTCTCCTTCGTTGTCATCGGTCTTTGAACAACCTCAGACTACGAAGAAGCGCGGTGGCCACCAGCCCGGCCGCGCGCTGCGCTACGCCAAAGGCTCCGCGCGCGGCCTCCTACACCACCCGATGGGACACTACCCCCTGCTGCTTGAAAAGCAGCTTCTTGAAGACTTTTTCGATAGCCTGTTCTTCTTTCTGGTCAGCGCTCGTTGGCATCAAGTCCTGCACGATACTGTCGAAGTAGTGCGCCTTCTTCCCCGTCTCCTCGTCGCTGCCCCAGATGAAGGAAATCCTCGGGTCTCCTAGTGCTGCGAGCTCTTTAGTCACCGGATTGTTGGCGTCGTCAGGATTGAGGAACGCGATCAGGCGGAAGCCTGGGAGGGTCAGCCCTTGAAAAATAATGTTGTTAATGTGCTCGTCGCCAAAGCTGAAGCCCATCACGAAAAGGACGCTTTGGTCTTGAACGATCTGGCGCTGAAACTCACGGAACATGTCCGAGTAGGGCGAGCCAAAACTCGCCGTCTGCTTCGAGGGCGTCGGATAGATCATGACGCGATCCTTGGCAGGGTCGAGCTTGTCAGCAGACTCCCGGATTGGGAAAAGACCCGTCCCCTCTTCCGTCCAGTTTACAGACCCGTGGAGCTTGCAGAAATGCACATATCCATCCACCGCCGCCCATCTTTTTGACGAAATATCGAGCTGCTCGGCCAGGGCGCGGCGGTATGTGGAAGGGTTGAAGCGGCGCTCAACCGTGCCCGCAAACCCGTTTGAATAGGGGATGCCAGATCGGTCCATTGCCCGCTCGTTGAACAAGTCGTAGTTGGTGGTGAAAACCCAAGGCGGCGCGAGGCCACGAGATCGAGTCGCCAGCGACTGATAGAAGCGCCGGTAAACCGTCACGATTGTTTCATCGCCGTGGGCAAAACGTCCCTCGGTGCATTTCTGAAGGATGAACTTTTTGACGCCCGCGATGACCGGCTCGACAGTTTCAAGGGCTTCCTGAAACTCACCCTTTGCACTCGTCCTGCAAAACTGCTGCGCTGTCATCAGGACTTCCATCATGCGCTCAAGGTTTTTTTGGAAGGTTTCGTGCGTTAGGTCGATGCCAAGCCGGTCCTTCAGCGCATCTCGTTGTGCAGGTGTGACAAAGGCACCGACACCGGGGAGACCCGGCATACCCTGAAGCGTCGCCTGGAACTCTGCCGCAAGCGGTCCCATCGTCGGAATGCCAAGCTCATTGCCATCGTGCATGTAGGACGAGCAACCGGAGCCAATGAGAAAAGACAGGTTCTTGGAACCGAATACCTCTGCCAGATGCCGCCTGATAATATCAGCGCGGTCGTCAAACCCTGCTTCGGGGGGAAGCTTGGCAAACTCGTCTTTGCTTCCTTTTCTGAAATTAATCAAAGGACTACCTCAAATCTCTCGTTGATGAGTACGGCGCTGCACGACATTCTCTCACTCATCCCGTTCTGGAAACAACCCCGGCATCCACCGCCCAGCATACTTGGCAGGGAAGGCCAGCGTCAGCGGCGCACGGGTCGATGCTGATGACAGCGCGCCCGTTTCTAGGAGCGCAGATGTCACCCGCCGCGCAGTGCGGTCGCTGGTGCCAAGAATGGTCTCGACCTCCCCACGCTCGATCTGCCCCTGATAGAGCACAGCCTTCAGCACGGTATCGGCTTTTGGTGGCAGCGCTCCAGCACGCATTTCTTCTTCCGCCCAGATCAGTATGCGGTCACGCAGTCGACCCGGCCGCATGAGGCTCTCCATGAACTCCACCTGGTCAATGCAGATGCGCAGGAAGAATTGCGCGAAGGAGGCAAGTGCTGCCTCACTGAGCGTGCCGCGTCCGTCACGGTCGCCACGGCGGGGTCCGTCACAGGCGGCGAGGTGTTCCTTGTATGCTGCCTCCTGCCGGGCAAGCCCGCGCGCCACTGACCACAGGCCGCGCGTGTCGAGGGTTTTGCGCAACATGGCGTAGGACATGAGGCGGGCAACGCGACCATTCCCATCAAGGAAGGGGTGCACCCAGAGAAGCCGATGATGGGCACAGGCGGCGGCAAGGATCGGTTCGATCCTGCCGGGAAGGCTGTAGGCCTTGTGCATCCGCTCCAGAAAGCGGGGGACAGCACCTGGACTGATGGCGATATGCTGCCCGACTTCAACGTATCGCGTGCGCAATTCGCCGGACACAACCGGGATCTTCTCGCCCGTCTTAGGGTTCTCGACGAAGAGAAGCTCAGGCGGCAATAACTGGCAAAAACGGCGATGCAGTTCGATGATCGACGCAGGCGCGGTCGGCGGTTCCGCCATGCCATCTTCGTCGATCCATTTTTGAACGGCGACATGCGCCTTGGCTTCAAGCTGAAGGTTTCGCTTCTTCGGATCGCCGCTGTAGTCGTTCCGCATCGCACGTTCGATGTCGATAGGATGGGTGTCATGCCCCTCGATGAGATTGCTGTAGTAGCAGTTCATCGACCGCACGAGATCGGCAAGCGCCTCTGCCATCGAAGCAGGCAAGCCGCTGCGGAAGCCGGCGGACTTCTCTGCCAGCTCAAGCACAAGATCATTCAGGCCCGCGCGGGCGGGAGAGCCTTCCGAGACCATAAGTGGCTCAAACAAGCCCACTGTCTCTCCGTCATCACTAACCATCAAATGACCTTCCCTTTGGCCGCTTTCTTGGCCATGCGCACTCTCCATGAAAATGATGTTTATCATAGTATTGGGTGACAAGCTATGGAGAACGCGTCCGGTGGATTGGCCGGTTCCATGTCCGCTACCACTTCATTAGAAGCAGCCATATTCGGATCGCTGATGTGAATCTACAAATAGCTTCAGGCTGTCATCTGCGATCAAGGCTTGGGGACCGCATCGCAGCCTCTACGATGAAATCCTCTTGCTATCATTAGTGTTGTTTTGTATCGCAGCACCATTATAGTGGGAGTCGGCGTTATGAAGCACAGGGTCCGAAGCGCGGCAGCCGCCGCTGCTATCACCGTATCGAGCCTCATCGGTTCAGTCGAGCAGGCGCAAGCCTACCAGGTTGACTGCGCCATCTTGCTCTGCCTGGCCGGAGGCTGGCCAGCATCTGCGCCTTGCGCCCATGCGCGGGCCGTCTTCATTCGGCGGATTACACCGTGGCCGATCGAGCCGCCCCTACAGATCTGGCGATGCCCTATGGGAGTGTCGTTCAGCGCCCCTGCCCCGCTTTCGCCGATGGAACGGCTCTACGACATCGCTTTCCGAACTGAGCCTCAGATCAGCGTGCCGCAAGACCCGCCGCTCTTTTCGCCGGTGCAGGCAGAAGAACAGGCTGACATCGACATCTCGGGCGATGCCTTCGACTTCGTTCGCAGCATTCGCGTCTATCACATCCAGTTCAGCCAGCGCGAAAACCGGGATGGCGATTGCAACCGTTACGACAGCACCCGCCTCGGTTCATATGGGGTGCAAGGCGACTATCGTTGGACACGGTCGAGCGTAGCCGATGTTCCACCAGCATCGCAACTTCCCGAGCCCGTTCACTGCAGATCGATCAGCTACCGCTCCGTCTTCGTTGACTGGCGAGACCACGAGGGAAACTACGGCTTCGAAGAGGTCCGCTACTGACCCTGCGCGGGGCGGCGTGGCGCCGGCCCGTATCCGATAAACCCTGCACCAGAGACCGTGCACCGACCCCAAAAAGGGAAACGACGCCAGACCGTGAAGCCTGACGCCGCGCTAGAAAAAAACCCGTGAACAAGGTTTTTCTAGCGCACTGTCCGAACCTCTGCAACCAGCAAAGTTGTTTTGCTGGCAAAAATGTTGTTACCTCACGGCATGGCCTCGGCTCTCTCAGGAGACACCGACCATGGAACCCACAACCGGCCTGATCTTGCGACGGATCACAGAGACAGAGCTTTCCGTATCCGCCCATAAGCTGGCAACGATCATCCTCGATGGCATCGCCTGGAAGGAAGGCTACAACGGCCTGTCACGCGGGACGGCCGCTTTCACCCTATCTGCACTCGCAGAAAAAATGGGCGTTTCGCGCCAGTATCTGACCGTGCTCTTGACTGAACTCGAAGCCTCCCAGCTGCAACTCACCCGCCAAAAGCCAAATGGCAAGTATGCACCCTGGCTCTTTCGCTTCACAGCCTTTGATGAAGCAGACGAGATCGAAGATGTCGCGTCAGGTAGAGACGACACATCACTATCTAGTAAAGATTATAACAAAACTGTATTCTCCGGACATATCAACATTAATGCAGTTTCGAACGTGTTCCAGACTTGCTGGGCCGACTTGATCAAGGTAGCGAAGACCGTGCTTCCATGCTGGAATGTCGACACGCAAGTGATCTGGGATCGCTTCCTTGCGTTCAACCGCGCGCGCGGCAACGAGAAGGTTCCGGCGGGTTTCTTGCTCGGATTCATGCGCAGGTGGCGCACCGCGCCGGGCACGGCAGCTCAGCCGAAAGAAGCACCAACGCCACAGCGCACGCCTGACCCAAAAGAGCGCGAACTGCACGATCAGATCAAGGCTGCACCGAGTTCGAACCGCCAGTTTCACGCGTCAGACCTGTGTCGGCTCATCGGGCAGGCGGCCTATGAGGCTCGCGTTCTCAACGTCATCCGGCAGTTCGGCTGTCCAAGGTTCAGCGCGACGCTCGCCGTTCATGGGAGGGCCGTGATAGCCGGCGAAATTACGCGATGAACGAAAATGCACTGGATGGATTGATATGGATCAAGGCGCATATGCGATGCGGCGCATAATCATCCGCCCATGCAAGATGTACTGACCGCCATTTGCGACCCGACCCGCCGCGCAGCACTCGCCCTTCTCTGGGATGGGGGCGAGCATTGCGTCTGCGAATTGATGGCAAGGCTCGACGCGAGCCAGAGCCGGATGTCGCGGCACATGAAGGTGCTGCGTGAGGCCGCTGGCGTTCATCCTCGAGAGCCTGATGCTGGCGTGGATCCCGGCGGAAACCGTCACCGCGGCGCTTGGCGGCGAGGGGCTCATGCCCATCGTGACCGCAACGCTGGTGGGCGTGCCCGCCTATCTGAACGGCTATGCCGCTCTGCCGCTGGTCGGCGGGCTGATCGAACAGGGCATGGCGCCGGGGGCAGGAATGGCCTTTCTCGTCGCGGGTGGCGTCACCTCGATTCCGGCGGCCATGGCGGTCTGGGCGCTGGCGCGGCCACAGGTCTTTGCGGTCTATATCGGCCTGTCCCTGACTGGCGCTTTCGCATCGGGGCTGCTGTTCCAGCTCTGGACGCAGATGGCATGAACACCTGCGGCGAGACATGTTGTCTCGCCGCACCCCTCCTGATCGAAGCCCCATCATGATCCCAAGACTATCCCCGGCGCGGCGAGGCCTGATCGTCGCCGCCCTTGGCTCTTCCCTAACCGTCAGCTGGGCCTCGAGCTACTACATCCCTGCCGTTCTGGCCGTGCCCATGGCCTACGACCTCGGCCTTTCGCCGGTCTGGGTGTTCGGCGCGTTCTCCATGGCGATGGTGGTTTCGGCAATGGTCGGACCATGGGCCGGGGCGCGGATCGACGGTTTTGGCGGCCGGGGCGTGCTGATGCTGTCCAACCTCGTCTTCGCGGCAGGACTTGGGCTGCTCGCCGTGGCGCCCTCACCGCTTGTCCTGTTCGCGGGCTGGGCGGTCATCGGGCTCGGCATGGGGATCGGGCTTTACGAGGCGGGGTTCGCCACGCTGGCGGGGATCTACGGGAAGGAGGCGCGGGGGCCGATCACCGGGATCACCCTGATCGCCGGGTTCGCGAGCACTGTCGGCTGGCCCCTCTCCGGATTGATGCTGGCGACATGGGGCTGGCGGGAAGCCTGTATCGGATGGGCGCTGATCCATCTGGCCGTGGCCTTGCCGCTGAATGCGTGGCTGCCAAAGGGCACTAGGGCGGTAACCACACCGGAGACGCCGGTCGAGGACGGTCCGCCACCATCCCGACTGGCGCTCTGGCTGCTGGCCTTCGTCTTTGCCGCCACCTGGTTCAACTCGACCGCCATGGCCGCGCATCTGCCGGGGCTGCTGCAAGCCGCAGGGGCCAGTACGGCGGTCGCCATCGCGGCCGGCGCGCTGATCGGCCCGGCGCAGGTCGCCGCACGGGTGCTGGAGTTCGGCCTGCTGCGGCGGTTCCATCCGCTTGTCTCGACCCGCGTGGCGGCTGCGGCCCATCCCGTGGCCGCCGTGGCGTTGGTGAGTTTCGGGGGACCGGCTGCCTATGCCTTCGCCCTCCTGCACGGGGCGGGAAACGGCATCCTCACCATCGCCAAGGGCACCCTGCCGCTGGCGCTGTTCGGCGCGGCCGGATACGGGCGGCGGATAGGCTGGCTCAATGCTCCGGCGCGCATCCTGCAAGCGGCGGCCCCACTCATCTTCGGTGCGGCGCTCACGGCATGGGGGCTTTCCGCTATCTGGCTGACCGCAGGCATCGGTGTCGCTTCGCTCATCGCACTGCTTGTCCTGAGGCGAAGCTGATTTCTAGTCAGGGCACCATGTCTGCAAGATTTCCGAAGCATTGCGCCTAGGCCTCTCCGTTCGTGGGCCATTGTGGCGACCGAGAACAACAAAGGCGGCCAGATGCCTGTCGGCAGACAAGTGAAAGGCGTCCCGGAGTGCTCTGGAACGCATTCTCTTGCCGCTCAACGGCTTGGCATGCAGATCGAGTGACAAAGCGGCCAGCAGCAGGTTCTGCAACCCCGCCCCGACGCTGATCCATTGCTCCTCTACGGGGACGACGGGGTGGTCTGACGTCAGATGTGCCAGAATCGCGATCAGACAAGGGCCCGCCATCGCGCGATCCCGCGCAGATTGTAGTGTCGCAGCATCGGCGGCAGGATCAGCCTCAAGTGCCGCATTCGCAAAAACCTCGCCCAAGGCCGCCCGCTGATGGGCGGGGACATGAACGAGTTGCAAAGGGTATAGACCACCATGATCGGGCGCTGCGGCCGCAGCACTCGCCAAGACTGCAAGTTCTTCAGGCGAAAGGTCCGGTCCGGTCAGATGCCGTGGCCCGACGGATCGGCGGGACAGGATTTGCCCCAGTATATCGTCATTCGCACAATGGCTCGACAGTCAGCGACTGGCCCGGTCTGACCACTTCGATTTCCGGAGGGATGACGGCGATCCCCATGGCCAGTGCAATGGGCGACATCGAGGCTGAGGCACCCTGTCCAAGCCGAACTAAGACCGGGCGCCCGAAGGCGTCGCGGGAATCCCACCTGACGGGAACATATTCCCGTCGCCCTGTCGCCCGAACATAGTTGAAGCCCGCGACGGCGGGTAGCCAGGTGTCCGGTTCTTCCGTCAACCCTGCAGCCCGGCGCAAAGCGGGCTTCGCGATCTGGGAAAAGGTGATGGCGGCAGCGTAAGGGTTGCCGGGCAGTCCGAAATACAGCGCCTGACCAAGGCGACCGACGGTCAGAGGCTTGCCGGGGCGGATCGCGACCTTGAGCACGTCAAGCTCGGCGGCTTCTAGGCGCAGCGCATCAAGGATGTGATCCTCCTCACCCGCCGATACGCCGCCCGAGGAAATTACCATGTCATTGGTTTGCGCGGCATGACGGATGGCCGATCGGATGCTGGCGGGATCGTCCGGCATGATGCCGAGATCCGTCAGGTCGACCCACGGAAAACGTGACAGGGTTGCGCGCAGAAGCACTCGGTTGGAGTTGTAGATCTGCCCCGGCCCAAGGGCGTTGCCCGGCTCGGACAGTTCATCTCCGGTGGACAAGATGGCGACGCGCACACGGGGGCGCACGGCGACAGACGCCACGCCACAACCGGCCAGCAGCGCAAGTCGGGGCGGGGTCAGGGCCAGCCCGGCGGCCAAAGCCGGTGCGCCCTGGGCCACATCTTCACCCTGGCGGCGGATGTTTTGACCCATACGTGGGCGCTCGCTCAGCGATATCATGTCTCCGGCCCGCGTGACCCGTTCCTGCATCACAACAGTATCGGCCCCAAAGGGCACCGGCGCGCCAGTGAAGATGCGGGCCGCCGTGCCTGCCGCAAGGGTGAGGACGCGCGCGTCGCCCGCCGCGATTCGGGCGGACACGGGCAGGTGCCATGGGCCGTCACCGGTTAGATCCGACAGGCGCAAGGCATAACCATCCATGGCGGAATTGTCGAAAGGCGGCAGCGCGTGGGCGGCCCTGATCGGGGCAGCAATCACACGACCGACCGCCTGATCTATGGGCAGCGTCTCTTGCCCGGCAACTGGACAGGCGGCGGCGATGGCGCGCAGCCGCGCCGCATCGACCGACAAGGTTGGGCCGGATTTTCCAGCCGAACAGGAAACAGCCGCTGTCATTTCACCCCCCCTCAGAAAACCCGCCCCCCGACGACCGGGGGGCGGGTCATTGTTCAGCAGGCCTTACAGCATGATTTCCTTGGATTTGAACGTGATCCCGGCCGTTTCATGCGTTGCGTTTGATACCTTGCGGATGTCGGCCCAGCAGTGCTTGTAGTCAGGGATATTGAGCTCGTTCACACCGTTGGTCACGTTGCCCTGGCTACCGGCCGGAGAGCCAAAGACCATCGCCACGTGTCCGCGTTTCGCCGTGGCGGTCGGATAGACCATGCCCTGCGTCACGCCGTTGGTGTTGATGATCTCGATCAGGTCGCCGGGGTTCACGCCTTCCTCGACCATGTCATCGGGGTTCATCTCGACGAACGGATAGGGGAAGCGGTCTTGCACGAACTCGTTCTTCTGATCCAGGAACTGGTTCTGCCAGAAGATGTTCGCCCGAACGTTGTTGATCCAGTACTTGTGCTCGGCCTGCTCGCGGGCGCGCCCCGGAGCCTGCCAGCCCCGCCAGCCGGATGCACAGAACAACGCCTTGCCGTCTTCGCGCCCGTGGCGGGTAAAGACACCATCGGTGTAAAGCCGCTCGGTGCCAACAAGCGCGCCGTTTTCATAGCCCACAACGGGTTCCTGCACGCCGTTGTTGCCGGCATCCCGCAGGCGGTCATAGCTGACATCGGTATGCTTGCTCGCATAGCCGTCCATGAAGGCGTCTTCCTCGGTTGCCCAGTCATAGCCTGTGAATTTGTCGGCCTTCTCGTCCATACCCATTTCGCGCAGAACGCGCTCCATGTTCTGGGCGATCCCGGCAGCGATCAGGCAATCGGGGCGCGAGTTGCCGTAGGGGTCCATGTATCTCTCGGACAGGCGCAGCCGCCGCTCGCCGTTCATCGAGGTGAGGTTCATCTCGTTCGATTCACAAGCGGGCAGGATGACATGGGCGTTCTGGCCGATCTGGCTGTGGATGATGTCCATATCCACGACGAACAGACCACCCGCATTGATCGCAGATACGATCGCATCAACCAGTTGTTCGCGCGTTCCGCCCGCGGCGGCGTCGATCGCATCCTTGACCATGTCGCTACGACGCTTGTGGGCCCGCTTGAACTCGGAGGCGTTGATCGTGGTCTTGTGGTGGTCACAAGCCCAGACATGGTGCACACCGCCCAAACCCCGGATCAGGAACTGATCGACATATTCTGCCGGTCGACCGACGACCGATTCATCGGGCCGGAAATAGCCCTCCTGATGGCCTCCCAAGCGGCAGACACCCCCACCCTCGCGGCCAATATTGCCGGTCGCCAGCGCGAGATTCACCATGGCACCGACAACGCGGTAGTTGTCGTTGCCCCATATGATGCCTTTTTCATAGGCCGAAGTCGTCTTGCGGCGGCTGCCGTCGTCATGAGGCTTCGCGATCCATTCGGCGGCCTTCGCGATATCGGCAGCGGGGACACCGCAGATATCTGCGGCTTCGTCCAGCGACATGCGGATCGACTGCATCGCATGATCGAGGCTCCCCAGACTGGCAGGATGCGCTGCATCCTGCGCGACGGCCTCGCCATCCTGGAACGTGGAATTGGCGATGAATTCGGCATCGGTCCAGCCCTGATCCACGATTTCGGTCATGATCGCGTTCAGAAGCGCGATATCGGTGCCTTCCTTGATCGCAAGATGCAGCACGTTCTCAGGGCCGGCATAGGCCTCGGCAGAGCTGACCGACACCGTGCGGCGCGGATCGACCATGATGAACTTCGCGCCCGACTGCATTCCCTTGACCATGTGGTTCAGATACAGGTTGGTCTGCGTTTCCATCGGGTTGGCACCGACGACAAAGATCGTGTCGGTCAGCTCGTAATCCACGTAGCTGTTGTTCAACTCATCCACGCCCATATCGCGCGAGGAATGCACTTCCGAGTTATAGGCAGGCCGGTTGTGAATGCGGATGTTCTTGATCGACATGCTTTGGAAATACAGCTTTCCAGTCGCCCAGGTGTTTTCATAACCACCTGCGCTGCCGCCATGGTCGAACACCGACACCACCAGATCATCCTCGGACCCTTCCGTGATCACGCGCGAGGTGACGCGAGCGACCAGATCAAGGGCATCGTCCCAGCTTGTCGGCTGCCACACACCGTTGCGCCACACCAGCGGGTCCGACAAGCGTTGCTGCTGCGTGCCGGTGACCTTGGACGGACGATTTTCCGCCATCCGCGCGCCGCGTACCGATCCAAGGCCGGAGTTCACGACGCAATTCGCGTCCGGCTTGACCACCAGATGCACGTCGCGGCCGTTCTGGCGGACGACGTTGTACATCGAGGGGGCGTACCACGCCTCGGATTCCATGAATTGCTGTTCGCTCAGGTCGACGCCGAACTTGTTCTGGCTCGGAGCCGTACCGCCCTGCCGGTTCATCGGCCAAGTGTAAGCCTTGTAGCCGCAACCCACGATGCAGTAGTGGCAGGTGACGTTGAATTCCTCTGCATCTGCGGGGATGATCGGCAGCCGGTCGATCTGTCTCTTGTATGCCATTGCTCTCTCTCCCTTATGCCAGAACGTTCGACAGGCGACCGTAAATCAGCTCGTCCACACCTTCGGCATGGATGTCGCCCTGATCGTCGACCCGCAGCAGAAATTGCGCGAGATTGCTGGTCGCATGGCCCCAGATCTGCTGGCCACCGGCTTCGCAATCGAAGCGGGAATGATGGCCGGGGCAGTTCAGCGTCATGTCCTCGGCGGAATAGCTCATCAGCCAGCCCTTGTGTGGGCAGAGCACCGAAAATGCGACGATATCGCCATCCGGGCCGACGCCGCCCTCGACCGCCTGGCCGAGCTTGAGCAGCACACCCGGGCTATCCGCATCGGGATAGGAGATGTCCATCGGTTCGTTCACCACCAGATCGGCGATGTTGGCAAGGCGGTTCGCCGGATAATCGACGCGTGCCAGTGCCTGCGCTTTGGCCTGTTCCGGTGTCATGACGGTGGCAGCGACGGCCCCCGCTGTGGCGGCCATGCCGCCCCTCAGAAACTGTCGACGTCCCGCGTCGACCAATTTATTGCACTTCATTGGCTGGAC
>NZ_JBKFEY010000045.1:0-11364 GCF_046507575.1 Pontitalea aquivivens
GCTCGAGCTGCTGAGTAATGATGTCACGGAGAGACATCTGGCTGGATACCTCGATCCGGTGCACCTTGAATTTGCCCGCAATCGAGGTGGCCGCTTCTGCCACCTTCGGATGCCGGATCATTGGGAGGTAAGCAGCATCTTCTGCCACGAGCGACAGTACGGACATCAGGTGAGATTTACCGGTCCCGTAGTTGCCGACGACCAACACCCCCTTGTGATCAACGCTTTCGTCAAACGAAATTTGCGGGATCATCTGGTTCGCTATGCGTTCGGCCATGTCGTCGGAAATGACGTAGGTCGAAACCAGCTTCTTGGCCTCTTCAGGCCGATTGGCATCCAACAGCTGAATGACCGATTCAATCTGCTCGAACTGAATGAGATCGCCATAGTGCATCGGCATCCCCGTTCCCCTTTCAACTTACTTTGAAGATGACCACACCTTCAGTGCTGTGGTCCTGATATTCTGGATGACCCGATACGGCGTAAGACAGGCGATCGTCGCGAAACTCTCCCGGCCACACTGCGACGACACGGCGGACGCGCGACTGGCTCTTCAATAGGTCGAGTGTCGAAACAAAAAGCGTTCTGTCGAACAGGAGCTCGATGTTGTCGAGCAAGAGGATACCGTTGGCAGATGCCGAATCCGCAAGAGCCTTAAATAGCTCTGACACTTTCAAGTTTCTTCGGGCCCTTGAAAGGGAAAGCAGATCTCTGCCAAGTGCCACGCCCACGTTCAACACTTGAACCTGCATACTTTCCGAAAGCTTGCCCAACAACGCGCTTTTACCAGAGCGTGGCCGGCCTACCAAAAGAACAAGCTTGCTGTTTAGCGATCCGATGTCGCTCACTACCCGCTCGAGGTCATCAATCATTTGGCGGCCCCTTCGTGACAGGCATACCGCTCGCTTCTGAGCCGGAGCGAACCTTGTCCGCATTTAAAAGCACAATCTGCTGGTCCTGGGGTTTGCGCGCTGCGGGGTCGGTGTCGAGCCCAAGTCGCTTGAGTGCGTAGAACAAAAGCGCGCGACGGACAGCGATCTGAGCACGACCCGCTTCCATCCCATAGTCCATTTCGATGGCACGGCGCTGGTTGTCTGAGAGGTCCGGGTGTGGGCCAATCTCGAGCACCACCTCATTGTGCCATGCCTCATCTGCGCTAGGCTCTGCTGTGACAGGCTCCTGCCCGCCAACTTCAACAATCCGCGACAGCAGAAAATCCTTGAAGACCTGGTCGTTCTGGCAGAACGCGCGGGCATGCCAACGGAAGCCGTCAAAGGCGAGGGCGTGCGGCTCGATCCAGCGCGCGCTGGGCTCCGGTCGCGACATGGATTGGTAGGTGACTTGCAGCGCAGCAGGCTCGCGGATCGCGGCTAACACGTCGCGCAGGGTTTCCGGCGCCACCCCGCGCGCGGGCGTCGGCGTGGCCCCAAAGCTCGGGAAGAAACTGATCCAGCTCTGCTCCGCGCTGACCAATCCCTGGTCCACCGCGCGCAGCTGGGCGAAGTACTCCTCGGCGTCGGGCTTCAAATACTTTGGCTTGAAGAGCTTCCCGCGCAGGTAAGTTCTGAGGCTCTTGTCGTAGACAAGATTGCGCTTTGCCTGCTCGATGTAGGCGTTCAGGTCCAGCGATGCTTGCTGTGTCGAAACCCCAAACGCGTCCATCAAGTCCCCTCGGTTGATCCGGCCCTGCCAGAAGAGACGGAACTCGATGAACTCGTATCGCCGTTCGACACCCCAGTTCAGCTGCTTGCCCTTCTTGCGAGTCACTCTCTGCCCTATCTATATGTCGCATGGATACATGCGTCTAGTTTTTTGATTGACTCACCAAGCCGACCAACGGACCTTGGACGCACCTGAAAGCCGATTCGTGACGAGCCCGTCACGTTCTTAGACGTATCACAAACCTGGGGGCTCACCTCAGCATAACCCTCCCGATCTGCTTTCGGGAAGGGAAAAGGAGCTGCTGCATGAAAACTTCTTCGAAGCCACGGGCATTTGGCGTCTTCGTGGTGCTGGCAATCGCTGGCTGCGCCGAACTTGAGCCCCTCACCGAATACCGCCCCGTGGTCGATCCGGAACGCACCAACATGGCGCGATTTGAGCGCGATCTTGAAGCATGCCGGGCGGTCGCCGTGCAGGTCGAGGCGGACTACCGTCAGCGACAAGAAGAGCAGATGGGCGCAAACATCATGGCCGGATTGCTCGTCGGCGCAATCACCGGCGCGGTGGTTGGAAGCGGCAGTGGCTATCAGGGGGAGATGGTGGCGTATGGTGCAGCCAGTGGAATGGCCGCAGGGGCGGCATCCACTGACTACACCCACGACCTCGTGACATTTGGCCCGCGTCGCATCGTCGATCGCTGCATGGCCGAGCGTGGCCACGCGATCCTGAATGACATTGGCCGCGGTTAAACGCGTTTCGCTGAAAGGACATCCGACATGATGAAACTGCGCACGCTCACCGCCTCGCTGCTGATCAGTACCTGCCTTGCTGGGCATACAATGGCCCAGGAAAGCTCGGCGCTCGATGCAGAGATCGCCGCCATCGACAGTCAAATCACCGAAGTGGATGCCACGATCGCCCGTTACGATGGTGGTCTGATCCGCATGCTCGCCGAAAGCCGACGAGAAGCACTGCTTTTGTTGCGCACGATCGTTGAGGCCCGGCAAGAGGCTGAGGCCACAGGCGCGACCATCGAAGTCAGCGTGCCAGCCGTAGAACCTAATCCCGAACGTGCAGAGCAGCTTCTTGGCGAGATGGCGGCGCAACAACAGCGTGTCGAAGCGGCCGAACGCGAAGCCGCATCCGCTGGCGGTCTGATACAAGCTGTAGCGCTAAGCCGCGTCGAAACAGAAAAGCTCACCCTGGCCCAGTTGCAGATGGCCTATTTGCAGGCGCGCTATGGCATCGCGTTCCCAGTAACACCTCAAGCGGTGGCTCCGACGACGCCAAGCCACGATGCACCATCACCCGCGGCCACAGCAGATGGTGACGAGGGGACGGCGGCCCTACCCTGGGCGGATCCCGACCACCCGAACATCGATTACAGCCTTGCTCCGTTCGAGCAGGCGCACAACGAGGGGGATCGGATTTCGGGCTGGTGGGTGATCGACGAGGAGCGCGCTGCGATCGATGACAGCCCATCCGTCGTTGCCATCAACTATTCGGCCTATGATGCGCGCAGCTTCAGCGGGATCACCGCGCTTCTCGCGCAGTGTCGGGAAGGCGAGACATCCATCGTCTTTGTCCAAGACGATTTTCTGATGAGCGCCATTCGACGGAACTCGTTCGATATCAACTACCGGATCGACGACGCACCAGCGCAGTCGACCCGTTGGAACGAACTGACCAACAACAAGGGCGCTGGGCTCTTTGGATCTGCGTCCGAAGGCTTCTTGCGCGACCTCTACAATGCCGAAGAGTTTTTCATCCGGCTGACCGATGGCAATGGCCGACGCTATGACGCGGAGTTTGACCTTGCCGGCATTCAGGAGGCGATCGAGGCTGTAGCTGGCGCATGTGGCTGGTCCACGCTCGATCTCTCCCGCGACGACTACCGTGCCATCCAAACGATGCTGAATGCCGGGGGCTTCAACGCAGGAACGCCTGACGGCGTCTGGGGCGCTGGGTCACGCAATGCGCTCCGAGCATTCCAGGAGCAGAACGGGCTGCCACCGACCGGGGCACCGGACCGAGCAACGCTCGAAGCGCTGGGCGTTTCAGCCGGTGAATAGGCCAGCTTTCCAAACCATTCGTCGAAAAGGAACATGACATGGAATTCATCATCGCGGGCGCGATCATCTTTGGCGTGATCGGCATCTTTGTGGACGGAGCACGTGGCGCGATCTGGGGCGTTGTGCTTGGACCCATCGGACTGATCATCGCGGCCATCCTGAAGACGAAGAAGAGCCAGAATTGACGGTGTCGGTGGTCAGACGGAGCTCTCGCTCATGGCAACAGCGAATGCGCGGGCGCTCCACCCCTCTATGAACGTCGTGATTGCATCCAGCTCTGCCACGCACGCAGCTTCCTGAATACGCAGCGCGTCAATCGCCGCCCTGGCCTTGGTCAACGTCATCCATTCGGTTTCCGGCGTGTCGTCGGCGGACCACTTTTCTCGCAAGTAGGCGTTGAACCGCGTCGTCTCCTCGGCGTTCAAGAGTGAGGGGCTGTGGAACGCCACCAGTCGCCGCCCCAACTGACGAAGGCGCGGATCTGAAAGGCTGGCCACGATTTCCTGTCGCCGCGGCCAGTCGGCGCGTTGGAATTCCTGAAGGAGCTGCTTGTCAGCGTTCGAGTAGAACGCGCCATAGATCTGTTTTTCGACGGGTTTCGGCGGCGCCTCGGGATCCTCGACGAAACGCGCTGCCATCGCAGCGCCAACCCTCCGCCGAAACGCTGGAGTATCCGCAATGATCGCGGCGCGGCGAAGATGCTGGGCGCTGGGCGCCGGCAAATCAAGAAGTGCCGGCGCCTTGTTCGTAGAGACACCACGGATGATCTTCGGCGTGCCATCCACCGCAGCAAAAAGCGCTTCATCCGAGGCGGTGATCAGCTCCGCGGGATCCGCCGCATCAAGATCAAAGAATGCCGCCTGCGCGGCGTTGCCCTGGGAGTAACCGCAGAAGCAGCCTGTATAGGCGCGGGGCTCACCGCCGCCGAAACGTGTCACGAGCTGAAGCGGACGGAAGGTTTCGAGCTTGCCTTGCACCTGCGCTTTGTGAGCCGCCTGCAGCAGCTCCGCCCAGAGCGCTGGGCTCCTGGTCGCAAACTGACGGGCCAAATGGATGGTCGCCTCGACGTCACCAAGCGCGTCGTGGGCGTTGTGTGCATTGAACCCGTTGGCAGGCGCAAGCCGGTCAAGCTTGAAGCTCCGCCGCCCCGTATCATCGGTTGGCCAGGCGAAGAGATCCGGATCACGTACGAAGGCGGCGTACACGGCGGGCAGAATGTCGAAGCGGCTGTTGCCGTTGAACTGCGTGGCGTAAACGTTCGGCATGAGGTTCTGATAGAAAGTCTGCCGCAGGACCTCTTCGTCAAACTTCATCGTGTTGTAGCCGACCCAGATCGAGGGCGACCAGCGTTGGGTCAATTCGGCCACCTGCTGCGCGAAGTCCAGCAGTGACGGCAGACTTGGATCGATCAAGTGATCCGGCACAACGCGGGTAACGACGAGCGCTTGTGGCGAGGGCAGGATATGCGGCGCCAGGCGGCAACGGATATTGATCCGCTCCCTCTCCACGAAACTCTCATCCGTCCAGATCGCTGCGAACTGCAGCGGCTGGTCGAACTCCGGCGAGATGCCGGTGGTTTCAAGGTCGTAGAATACAAAATCCATGGGGCACTGTAGCTTGGGGTGGGCAGTTCGTCAGCAGCCATAGTTTGATGGAAGCGCCAAGGCTCATGCGCCCGTTAACCTTTGCGCCTCGACCCACCGCAGCGAGCGTGGCAGAAAGCAAGCGGCGATCAACGCCGCTCCCCACAATCGAAGACGGACCGATTCTTGCTGCGACCGACCCTGACCCTCTGCCTGCTGCTTCTGCCCCTGTCGATTTCGGCGGAGACAATCACCGGCGTTGCGAGCGTCACCGATGGGGATACCCTCGAAATCCGCGGCACGCGCATTCGCCTGCATGGGATTGATGCCCCGGAGAGCAGTCAGCGCTGCACCCGGCCCTCCGGCCAAGAGTGGCGTTGCGGCCAGCAGGCAGCACTGGCCCTGTCGGATCGGATCGGACGCCGCAGTGTGAGCTGCGAAGAGCGCGACATCGACCGCTACGGGCGCACCATTGCAGTCTGCTCGCAGGACGGCGTCGATCTCAATTCCTGGATGGTCCAAGAAGGCTGGGCGGTGGCCTATCGGCAGTATTCCCGAGACTACGTCGGAGAAGAGGCCGAAGCCCGACGCGCTGGCCGGAATATTTGGTCCGGCGGCTTTGTCATGCCTTGGGACTGGCGACGCGGCGCAAGAACACCATGAAACCCGAGGCCGACAGCACCACGGAGGTTCTGGCCGGCCTGGTGGAACGGGTGACCTTCCACAATTCCGAGAACGGCTTCTGCGTGCTGCGGGTGAAAGCGCGGGGCCACCGGGATCTGGTGACCACCGTGGGCCATGCCGCGATGATATCAGCCGGCGAATGGATCACGGCGTCAGGCATCTGGCTGAACGATCGAACCCACGGGCTGCAGTTCAAGGCGCATTTCCTGAAGACCTCGGCACCCTCGACCGTCGACGGCATCGAGAAATACCTCGGCTCCGGCATGATCCGAGGGATTGGGCCGGTATATGCCAAGCGGCTGGTCAAAGCCTTTGGCAAGGATGTGTTCGACATCATCGAGGCGGCGCCCGAGCGACTTCGTGAAGTCACCGGCATTGGACCGATGCGCGCGGCCAAGATCACCGCCGGTTGGGCGGATCAGAAGGTGATACGCGAGATCATGGTGTTCCTGCACCAGCACGGGGTGGGTACGGCGCGCGCGGTGCGGATATTCAAAACCTATGGCACGGATGCCGTGCAGGTCATGAGCGAGAACCCCTATCGGCTGGCCAAGGACATCCGCGGCATCGGGTTTCGTACCGCGGACACGATCGCCGAGAAGCTGGGGATCGAGAAGACCGCGATGATCCGCGTGCGCGCGGGGATTTCCTTCGCGCTGACCGAAGCCATGGGCGACGGTCATTGCGGCCTTCCCCGGGCCGAGTTGATCGGACTGGCGGGCAAGCTGCTCGAGGTCCCTCCCCCGCTGATCGAGAGCGCGCTGCAAGAGGAACTGGCGGAAGAGACTGTGACAGCCGATCGCGTGGGCGATGCGGACTGCATATTCCTGACCGGGCTTTATCTTGCCGAACGCGGGATCTCCGAGCACGTGAAGCGCATCCGCGCGGGCGCCCTGCCTTGGCCGGAGATCGACGCAGACAAGGCCCTGCCATGGATCGAGCAGAAGACGGGCCTCACTCTTGCGGCAAGCCAGGCCGAGGCGATCCGGCTGGCACTGCGCTCGAAGCTCATGGTGATTACCGGTGGTCCAGGCGTTGGCAAGACCACCATCGTGAACTCGATCCTGCGCATTCTGGCTGCCAAAGCGGTGAAGCTGCTCCTTTGCGCGCCGACGGGTCGTGCGGCCAAGCGTATGACCGAGGCCACCGGGATGGAGGCCAAGACCATCCACCGGCTTCTAGAATTCGACCCGAAGGCCTTCGGTTTCAAACGCAGCGAGGAGAACCCACTCGACTGCGACCTTCTGGTCGTGGACGAAAGCTCGATGGTCGATGTGCTGCTGATGCAGTCGCTCCTGAAGGCTGTACCCAGCACCGCGGCGCTGCTGATTGTCGGGGATATCGACCAGCTCCCCTCTGTCGGGCCCGGCCAGGTGCTGGCTGACATCATCGGCTCTGACGCGGTGCCCGTGGTCCGACTGACCGAGGTGTTCCGGCAAGCGGCCCAAAGCAAGATCATCACCACGGCGCATGCCATCAATGCGGGGCAACTGCCCGATCTCGGCAAACCCGATGGGGAAGCGGACTTCTATTTCGTGCCGGCTGCGGATCCGGAGCAGGCCGTGCTGCGGATCGTCGAGCTGGTCGCCAAGCGCATCCCCCAGCGCTTTGGCTTCGATCCGATAAAGGGCATCCAGGTCCTCTGTCCCATGAACCGCGGCGGGGTCGGTGCACGCTCGCTCAACGTCGAGCTTCAGGCAGCGCTGAACCCTGCCGGCGAGAAGAAGGTCGAGCGTTTCGGCTGGACTTTCGCCCCGGGCGACAAGGTCATGCAGATCGAGAACGATTACGACAAGGACGTCTACAACGGGGACATCGGCATGATTGAGGATGTCGACCTCGACGACGGCGAGGTGGCCGTAAACTTCGACGGCCGCACCGTGACCTTCCTCTTCGGCGAACTCGACACGGTGGTCCCCGCCTATGCGGCGACGATCCACAAAAGCCAGGGATCGGAATACCCCGCCGTCGTGATCCCTGTCATGACCCAGCACTACGCGATGCTGCAGCGCAACCTGATTTACACCGGGGTCACCCGCGGCAAGAAGCTGGTCGTGCTGGTGGGCCAGAAGAAGGCCGTGGCTATCGCGGTCAAGAACGTGTCAGGGCGTCGGCGCTGGTCAAAGCTGGATGAGTGGCTTGGCGGCAATCTGGCGTCCTAGCCATTTCAGCTGTCCCGATCCGCTGCCGCAAGTGCCGCGATGTTCCTCGCGAGCCTCTCAGCCATCAAGCCCGCCGAAAGCGCCGACCCTGCAATCCGCTGAAGCGCCTGTCGCGCATGCTCGACCTCGCCAATTCGCGTCGCCGCGACCATCAGGTGCTCGACAGCTTCATCGATGTCGAGCGGGGTCGGCTCATACCCCCGACCCTCGACGAGGTGCCGGATGGCCTGCAAAGCGACCTGCATTGCGAAGCTCGACTCCTTAAGTTTCAGGTCGCGTGCCGCGCGGATCAGGGTTGCAGGCGCCGCATCGTAATGTGCGGCACACTCGAGCGCGATGTCGAGGAACCGCGCAGTCTTCGCGGCGGCAAACCATTTGCCCTTCGAGCCATGCATCTCGATCAGATCCTCGAGGATCCGACGCGCATCGAGGTCAGGGTATCGTTTCACCAGATCGCGCCACATCGCGAGATAGGTGTTGCCCGAGGCAGAAGGCAGGCCAAAGCGGCGATAGGCCTCTTCCTCGCGGCCCTGGCCGGCCAGGATGCGTTCACAGAACGCAGCGATCTCGACATGGCCCCATTGCCGTCGCTGATCCAGGAGCAGGGCCTCAGCACGGGCAAGAGCTTCGTCTTCACGCCCCTGGCGCAGCAGCGCCTCGGCGCCGAACTTCTCATCAAACCAGAGGCGGGTCTTCTTCTGCTCAAGAAGCGCCAGCAACTCGTCATACCGCCCAGCCTCCAACAGGCAGGAGAGCGTCAGCGTCGCTGTCGGCACATGGATGAAGCGCACGTGGTCGGACCAAGCCGCCTCAATCATGTCGAGGTCCCTGTCGGCATGCAGGTTCATCAGAGAGGGGTAAGCTGCAATCTGACCAAAGCAGTCTGCGATCGGTGCGAGATAATCCACGCCGTCGTCCTCGATCGCCTCGCGCAGCTGCTCGAGCCATTTCGCGCGGGTCTTTTCGTCCTCCGGCGCCTCGATCAGGACCGGCAACAATTCCTCCAGCGTCCGGCGCACTGCGTTTCCAAGCGCGCCCGAGGATGTGTCGATATGCTCGAAGGCAGGCCAGATGCGCTGGGCGAGCGCGATGACACCTTCGGCGGCCGTCACAGTATCGACGCGCGCAACGGCACGGATCTCGGAGCTGGCCGATTTCAGCCGCTCGATCGCCTTGGCCGATGACTTCCAGCTATAGGCGCCAGCGCGCATGCCCGGCTTGAATGCCCATTTGTGTGTTGCCCTCGCCACCATCTACAACCTCCCCGCCATGCGCCGGGCGTTGGTCTCGATGGCCTCGGCTGTCTGTGTAACGTAGCCGTTCGTGGCACCGGGAAGCGCGCTCACGTCAGCCGTGATCTTCTCCCGGTTTGCCACCAGTGCATCGACGATCTGCTGCACGCGGTTTTTCACATCGGTTGGGCGGTAGCCGTTTTCACGGGCAATGGCTTCCCAGTGCCGTCCCGCAACCATGTCCGGATTGCGCTTCTTGCCGTCGATCGATTGGGCATAGGTCTTCACAACATGAGGCCAGGACAGCACCGTCGAGACGTCATAAAGCGGCGCCAGGCGCGACGCGGCCCCTACGGGCAGGATCAGGGAATAGTTCTTCGCATGCGCGTCGGTGTTGGCGACGAGGATGTTGAAGATCACCTGATCGAGCAGCGCCAGGGCATCGCTCGCGCTCACATGACGACCGGTCTCGAGGAGGGTTTTGAGGTCGAGGCCGGGCAGCGTGCCGCGCTCGTATTTCCGGCCGGGCGGCAGACCATTGGCCTGCGCAAAATCCTCCTGGTGCAGGCGCAGGAGCTGACCACTGCGCCCGACCCTGCGATCATAGCGCAGCACAGCGATGGCGGTTCGCTTTGACGACTGAAGGATGGTCGCTTGCGCGGCGTCGATCCCGACGGCCTGCGCCATCCGCAGACACCAGACTTCGTTCTCGGTGATGCCGGGAAGGTTCGGGTTGTCGGGCTTCACGATCAAGGTGGACGGCGCCCCGTTGAGGGGGATGGCAAGGACGTCGCCCTCCTTCGGAAGGCGCAGCACGGGCGCACCCGTCTCGTCCAACACGGCCAAGGCAGACTTCTTCTGGCCGCCCGCCAGCGACTGACGCACGCCCTCCTCGCCAACCAAAAACGGCCGGCGACCGAGATCCTCGAAGTGGCGCTCGAGCGCCAGACGCGGATCTGCGGTACCATAGAAAGCGGTAAGCGGCGCATATTTCCAGGCACCGCGATCGGTCGCGGTACCGAAGGACAGAGCGCCAGCGGTATCGCCGCCTATCTCTGCCAGCACCGCGAGGACGTCTGCTTGGTCGAGGCCCAGGGATCTCGTCAGAACCTTGAGCTGGTCTTCCTCCGGCAAGAGGTTTGCCAGCCAAGGCGAGATGACGTCGGGGGGATAGGGTTCGGCCCGAAGGGGCATCGTCACAGACAAGGGGAAAGCCCCGGCCGTCTTTAGCCAACGATCCGCATATCGGAAAGAGAGAGACCCATCAGCGGTGACGTCGACCTGCCCTACTGCGAGGCCATCAAACCAGACGGGGACAGACGCCGTCACTGGTAGTCTCCAAGGTCATAGCCCTCGGAGGGCGACATGGAACTGCGCGGGGGTGCGCTGCCTCCGTCGGCGATCAACGTGGTGAGGGGTGCGCGCAGAGCGTCAGCGATCCGCTTCAGCGTCGTCAGCCGGGGATCACGTTTCCCCGTTTCGATCAGAGAGAGCGCCGGGGCGCTGATGCCTGTCAAGCGGGCCAGCTGTTCCAGGCTCAAACCCTGCGCCGTCCGGGTCTCTCGGATCCGGCGACCGGCATCCGCCAGCAGGGTCTTTTCAGCATTGTCGACCATTCACGCAACCTTACCTTTTTCGGTAATAGTAGCGGCAGGCAGGCATGCTTTCAAGGCAATTTATCTTTAACGGTAAATCGCAGCATGGACACTACCTTTCCTCCGCGCCCCTTATCGAATAAGGTAAGAGCCAATCGGGGGGATGGAGAGCATTTTTGCCGGGCTGAATGCCCGCGAATGCGGGGCAATGCACGCCAGTGCATGCGGCTGCGGGCGAATCCGGTTTTTCTGGTGCGGTGTTGATGTGGCGTTGATGTAAACGCGCACGCATAATTCCCCAGTGTTTCACTAGGAAACTAAGCGTTTGTTTTATTTGAGGATTTTGGTTGCGGGGGCAGGATTTGAACCTGCGG
>NZ_JBKFEY010000046.1:0-10825 GCF_046507575.1 Pontitalea aquivivens
AAGGATCGTGTTGCGAAACGCCCGCATCGCCTCGTCATTGCTCAAGGCCCGGAGGGAGCCAACCTGGCACCCAACTCTCTCCCGTGTCAGAGGCAGCCAATGCGGGCTTAAGAGAAACGTTGCGTGACGTTTTTGCCGCTGATCGGGAGGGTATTTGGGCGCCGCTCAACAGCCTGCGGCATCGCAATCGAGTGGATCAACAGAAGCGCAAAGACCCTGACATGCCCCCTGCCCCGGCTCGGTGGCAGCCATCAGCTGGCCTCGGCATTTTTTGCTTCCCTGAGCGGGGTGCCAAAATGTAAGCACGCCCCATCACGTTGACATAGCGGCATTTTTTTAAACGCCGCAGTGGAGCCCGGCAAGATGAATTCGACCATATCCCTCCTTCTGGTCTTCCTGAACCAGTTCTTCATGCCGCGGCACAATGCGCAGCTGAGACTGCTGAAAGCCCAGATCGCTATCTTGCGCGCTCGCATACCGACAGAAAGAATCATCCTGTCGCCTGCCGAGAAAGCTGAACTGCTGCGCATGGGAGAAGAATGCGGGCATGTTGTCGACGGGCTGATGGAAGTGGCCAAGCCCGCGACCTACAAACGCTGGCTCGCCCAGATGCGCGGAGGACGCCCCTTTCAGGCCGTGGGTCGGCCGCGCCTCACGCAAGAGCTGCGCGATGTGGTCATCCGCATCGGGTCTGAAAACCTTCTTTGGGGCTACAAGCGGATCGCGGGCGAGCTGAAAAAGCTCGGGCTTTATGCCGGTGCCAACTCGGTCAAACGCATCCTGAACGAGGCAGGCATCCACCCGACCCCGGAAAAGCGCAACAAGAAGCCCGCCCTGCCGTGGGCCACGTTCATCCGGGCGCACATGGAAACCATGGTTGCCTGCGACTTCTTCTCAAAGACCGTGTTTACGCTACGCGGGCCACGGACGGCCTATGTGCTGATGTTCATCCATCTCGGCAGCCGCCGCGTGTTCTGCAGCGCTCCAACCTATGCACCCGACTCGGCGTGGGTGGCCCAGCAGGCCCGCAACACGTTGATGTGGTGCGAAGAACAAGGCATCACGCCGGAGTTCCTGATCCGCGATGCCGACACCAAATTCAGCGCCAGCTTCGATACTGTTTGGGCGTCGGAGGCCACTCGAGTCATCCAAATCCCGCACAGAGCGCCAGACGCAAACGCCTTCGCGGAATCGTTCATTGGCACCATCAAGCGCGAATGCCTCGATTTTTTCGTTTGCTTCAGCCGCTCGCAGCTCGATTACATCCTCCGCACTTGGGTGCGCCATTACAACACTGAGCGCCCACATCGTGGACGGGAAATCGGGAACAACGTTCTGCAAGTCGATTTCCGACCAGCCCGAGACGGCCCGATCCAGCGCAGACGCCAGCTTGGCGGCATCGTCACATCCTACACCCGCGAGGCCGCGTAAAATTCCGTGCCAACACAAGGATTTATAACGTCGGATTCATCTTGCCGAGTTTCGTCACGGCCTTTAAAAAATCATTCCAAGTCAACGTCATGGCGCAGCGTATACATTTTGGCACCCCTCTAAGATAGGCCAAAGACGCTGGGGATAGCGCGCGAATGAGACGAGCGGGCCCCATAACTGAAGTGATCCGTTTGAACCGCACGATTGCACCAACCTGACCAACTGGGCAACCACACGGTGCACTACCTAGATCATGAGTTGCGAACACCGTAGTGCCCCTGTTTACAGCAGCATTACGGCGCGGCTTCGAGCTTGGAACGGTTGGCACCCTCCGATCCTTCAACTGCACCGTGATCGTCGAGGTCGTCGTGCCATCGGCCAAAATGCTGGTCGGGCTTGCCGTGATCGTCGAGATGGCGACCGCCGCCGTGCCGGGGGTGAAGGCCACCGTAGCGGTATCCGTGATGGCCGTGCCGCCCAGCGTGCCGCTGATGGTCGCCGTTCCTGCGGTGGTCGAGGAGGTCAGCGTTGCGGTGTAGGTACCGTCGCCATTGTCGGTGACCGAACCCAGAGTGCCCAGCGTCGTGCTCAGCGCCACAGTCGCGCCACCGGTGGTCAGGTTGTTGCCGTTGGCATCCTTCAACTGCACCGTGATCGGTTGGAAACGACACCTTGAGCTGCAATCCTCTCGAAGGCTGCGAACAGGCCGGTGATGTACGTCTCGTCTTGCTCATCACCCCACCTGTCACGGGTGTAGCGATAAATGTCGTCGAGGCGGTGGGACGCCCCTTCCTGTATGCGAATTGCGGGCACCGGGTCAGCCCCGATTACGCACGATCACCTCTGCCGCCGTCAGCGGCTTGTACGTCTCCTCCGGAGCAGCGAAGGCATGGGTCAACTCGGCCTTGAGCCGTTCGAACGCCTCGGCCTCAACCGGTTCTTTGTCACGCCGGATCAAGTCGCGGATGTAGTCGCTGACGTTTTCATAGGACCCCTGATCGCCAACGTTGGCTGAGACAAAGTCGCTCAAGGCTCTACCAATGCGGACCATCATTGTAGTCGTTCGGGAAATCACGCTTCTCCTCATAAACGGATGTATTAAATATAACTAAAAACGCACACTGAACACGCATGTCACGCCTTCATTTACACGTCCTTCATCGCAGCCTGCAGAAGCAGCGCGACGTTCTCAGCGGTGAACTTCTAGGGGGGATCACCCCCACTCTACGTGTCTCTTTCGTCTTTGTTAGCCCACCAAAGATCGTCTTCACTATCAAGAATTTTAACTATGGAGATGATGATGAAACCCGCAAATATTAATAGTATTAAAAGTCCTATTATAACAAGGCAAGTCAGACAACACATAGATTTCTATCTCTTTAAGCCGACATTCCCCAAGTGGCCTGCCTTCTGACGTCAAGATCGCCTGACTGCGCCAGGTGATCAAGCTTTTTACGCCCCGATGGGCGTCTGTGGTCGCACAAACGCCCGGTTATCCCCCCGCTTCGACGAATTTCTTCGACCAAGTATAATACAGTTTCTCGCGTTCGTCGAGAAAACGATCCCCCGGATCGTTTTCTGATCCTCCTTTCCCCCTCACGGCGGCAAAGCGCGGCAATGCTATTGTGCCCCACATCATAGCCTTGCTGCTGGAAGTGCTTAGACAAGGAAACCCCATGTAGGAGGCCTCAGGCCCTCACTGAAACCAATATCAATTTCAGTACGAGGCCCCTGCGCGTGAAACGCTAGCCCCAACCGGCGAAGGTTATCACATAACACCACAATCAATTCAACCTGACCTGCCACGCCGCGTTCTGCTCCGACCCGAGCCACTCCGGGAACACGCGCAAATCCCATCCCGCCTTGGCATAGCTGTTGCGGAGGATGTCGAGCACGGTTCGAAGGTGCGGGTCGGCCAGCGGGATCTGGGCTTTGCAGGCGGCGTCGCCAGTGAGGGTTACGGCAAGACCCGAAGGTTGTTTGCTCATCTGGATCGTCGTGCAGAGCCAACGCGGGGTTTCCGGGTCGGCCTGCACCGGTTCTGCCTGCGCTTCAGATTTTCGCGCCTGCCGTACCCGCTCCTGCGTCATCGATTGAACGACATCGGGGGGAACACCCTTAGGGGTCTTATCCTCAAGGTGCTTTGCCAGAACTGGAATGATCTGATCCATCAGCCTACGCGTTAGATATATCACCTGCTTGGCGCCCGTGGCGTCAACAGTGTTTAGGAAAATCCGATCTTCGATCGGATCATAACGCGCGGTGAAGGTCTGAACATGCAACAACACCGGCAGGGAATTTGTATCCTGACTTGTTTCACACATCATCGTTCTCCTTTTTACCGCGCATCCATACGCCGGGCAGGATCGCTCTTCTCAATCCCTGAGCGCAAGTTCCTGCACCCTCGCAATCGGCTGCCAGATATATTCAAGTACTGTGCGCTTGCCGGAGAGTACGTCAACGGTGGCGGTCATACCGGGTATGAAGGTCACAGGCTCCTCATTGACTAGCAGCTCGCCTTCGATCGCCACATCGATTGTATAGTAGCTTGCCCCGCCATTTTTCTCATCAACCACTGCATCGGGGCTAATGCGTAGCACCCGGCCGTCAACCGTGCCGTATTTCGCTGAGTCATAGGCGGAAAGGCGGATACGAACGGCGTCGTCAGGCAGAATGTTCGAGATGTCCTGCGGCGCAATCTTTGCCTCAATCACCAGCGCCTCACCCGTGGGCACAAGTTCTAGAACGACATCGCCAGTATTCACGAAGCCGCCGGGCGTGCGGAAGTTCAGCCGGTTAACAATACCCTGCATGGGCGCGCGGATGACGGTGCGGCTCACGCGTTCTTCCAGCTGCGGCAGCGCCTCGCGCAACTCACTTTGTTCGGCCACGACCGTGTTGATCTCGTCCTTGGATTTCAGGCTGTAGTTGGCCTTGGCATTGGCGATTTCCGTTTCAAGCTCTCGGATACCAGATCGCGCTTGTTCAATCGACACAGCGGCGCGGTCCCCCTCGCCTCTCGTGCGCTCAAGCTCACGTTGTAACTCCAGAAGGCGGGTCGCGGGCGCGATATTGTCTTTCACCAGTGGTGCAACGACCGCAATCTCCTGCTCAAGCAACGCAGCCGTGCGCTCGGATGTACCCACAACGGCCTCTGCACCCCGCAAATCCTGCTGGCGCTGCTGCAGGCGCTGTTCCAGTACCGCAAGCGTGCCTGCAAGTTCGGCCCGGCGTGCCGCGAACAGGCTTTGCTCGGTCAGTGCAACCATCGGAGAGCGCGCATTCAGCTCTGCTGGAATCACAAAATCACCGCCCTCAATCTCTGCGCGCAACCGCAATTCCTTGATATCCAGCGCAGCGAGGCGCTGGCTCAGGCGGTTGAGCTCGCTACTGGCGTCCACGGGATCGATCTCGAATAGAACCTCCCCTTCCTCGACGGTCGTGTTTTCGGATACATAGCGGCGCAGGATCACACCGCCCTCGGCCGCCTGGACCATCTGGTTCTGCACCGAGGAGATGATTCGCCCTTCGCCACGCGTGACATTGTCCAGTTCGGCATAATTCGCCCAGATCAGAAGTGCCGCGACCAACGCAATGATCGTGAACAGAACCGTTGAGCCCGCGAGACCTTCACGGCCCGCCATCTCACGCGCCAGGCGCTTGAATTCCATCTCAGCCATATCAGTTCCTCACCGCCCCTGTGCTCTGAGTTTTTCGGGCGTAGTATCCGCCAGCACCGTCCCCTGATCGATCACGAGCACCCGATCCGCCAGATCCAGAAGCGTGTTGCGGTGGGTGATCATGATCATCGTCCGATGCCCTGCCCAGGCCTTGATGCGATCCAGCACCGCCTTTTCCGTCGCGGTATCCATCGAGCTTGTCGGTTCATCGAGGATCAGCAGGTTCGGGTCATGCAAGAGCGCCCGCGCCAGGTTGATCGATTGGCGCTGGCCGCCTGAAAGACCTTCCCCGCGCTCCTTGAGCTGCATGTCGTAGCCTTGCGGGTGATTGGCCACAAAGTCATCTACACCCGAGATTTTGGCAATGTCCAGCAGATGGGCATCGTCATATTCGTAAAAGCCCATTTGCAGGTTTTCTTTGACAGTTCCGGAGAAGAGCCAGGTTTCTTGCAGCATCACCCCCACATTGCGGCGCAGGTCCGACTTGTCGATCTGACGGATATCGACGCCATCAATCATCACAGCCCCTTCGCTGGGCTCGATCAGCCCGGCCATCAGCCGCGACAGGGTGGACTTGCCCGAGCCCATGCGCCCGACGATCGCCACTTTCTGCCCAGCCGGGATCTTCAGAGAAAGATTGCGAATGATCGGCGCATTGGCACCCGGGAAGCTATAGCTGACGTTCTTCAGCTCGATGCTGCCCTGAAGCCGCGGCCGACTGAGCCGCGGGCGCGATGCATCCACCTGATCACTGTCGTCATTCATCACAGAGGACAGAGAGCGATAGGCCTGCAACGCCCCGTTGGCGCGAGACATGGCGGACGCGAGTTGCGACAGCGGCGCCAGCGTACGGCCGCCTAGGATCACAGCCGCGATCATCGCGCCCATGGTGATCACCCCATCCTGGATTAGGAAGACACCATAGAAAATCGTTGCAATCTGTGCCAATTGCTGGATCGAGGCGGCTGAGTTAATCGCGAACTGCGACAGCATCCGGTTTTTCAGCCCAAGATCGGACTGCGCATCTGAGGCCTCCTCGAACCGCCGCCGCATCAGCCGACCCGATCCGGTCGCCTGCACCGTCTCAAGCCCGTTCAGGGTTTCGACCAGCACCGCCTGTTTGGACATGTTGCTCTGCATCGAGCCTTCGGCAATACGCGCAAGGAAGGGCTGGATCACGAGCCCCGTCGCAATCACCAGCGGCACAGCAATGAGCGGCACCAGCGCCAACGGACCAGCGATCAGGTAGATTACCCAGATAAAAAAGAAGATGAAGGGCAGATCCACCACCGCGATCAGCGTGGCCGAGGTAAAGAACTCCCGCAACGTATCGAATTCGCGCACGATGCTGGCCATCGCGCCCGCCTTGCGGCTGCGCTTGTCGAGCCGCATGTTCAGGATCTTGTCGAAGATAAGCCGCGACATTCGGAGGTCTGCGCGCTTTCCGGCGCGGTCCACGAACTGCGCCCGCAGCGTCTTAATGGCAAAATCAAAGCCGAGTGCCACGAGGACTCCGATGGTCAGCGCGATCAGCGACTCGATAGCCTCGTTCGGCACCACCCGGTCATAGACCACCATTATGAAGAGCGACGTCGCGAGCCCAAGGACGTTGGTCATCGTGGCGGCCGCCATCACTTGCCCATAAAGCCATTTGCTTTGCGCAAACGAGCCCCAGAACCAGTCGTTCTTGCCCTTTGGCCGCGCGGCTTCATGCACCTTGCGGGCGAGGATCACGTGGGGCAACAGCGCGTCACTCCGATCTGATCGCGACAGGACCGTGTGCTGCCTCTCCTCGACAAAGCCGCGGATCACCGCATCCCCGTTCTCCTCGATCTTCTCGATGACGACTGCGTCCCCGTCTTTCGCAAACGCAATCAGCGGGCAATGCGCCGGCGCAAGCGCATTGACCGGCAACTCGCCTAGGCTAGCCTCAAAGCCCACATGCCGCATGGCCGACACCGCCGCCTTTGGATCAAAGGCTTCACGGATCAGTTCTGGAAGATCCCGGATCGCACCTTCCGAAAAAGCTGTGCCATTCAGCGCCAGAATGTGCTGGACCGCTAGGATCAGACTTTGCTCTGTGGCCAGGAAAGTGTCCGTGTCGGCGGCGGGATTTCCCGCTTCTGGCACGGTCTGGGCCGCGTTCTCGTCAGCGCTTGGCGCACGATCCTCCGCAGCTTGGCTTGCGTTCAGGTCCAAGGAGCCAAGAACGATCGAAGATTTGCCCTCAGGCAGAGATGTCGTCATGTTACTTATGTCCCATGCGGCGCAACGGCCGCGTCAGTCTGACCGGGTCACGGCTTCAGGCCGATGACCTCGGTCAGATATCCCGTGCGCCCTGCGATCGTCATCAGAAGCACGATCTTCTCCGCCTGCATCTGGATCTGCTGGTCGCAAGCCCGATAATTCTCGATCTCTGCAGAGATCAACTGCTGCAGGTTGGCCTGTCCCGTCGCAATCTGGGAGCGCGCCGTTTCTGCCTCCGACTTGGTCAGCTTGATCTTCTGCGCCACAAGCGGCATTGACCGCTCCAGCGCGTCCAGGCGCACGATCGCGCCCTGCATTTCCGCCTTGGCAATCCGCTGCGCATCCGTCAGCTGCGCCTCAAGCGCTTCGACACGCTTTTCGGCCGCCTCAAGTTGCGATTTCCGGCGGCCACCATCGCCAAACACATATTGGACCCGCAACCCTGCTGTCACATCGGTCGTGTCTTCCCGATCCATCGGTGACATGACCCCAGCCTGAAGGCTGACTTTGGGACGGAAGGCCGCGCGCGCCTCATCGGCAGCTCCTTGCGCGGCGAACAGCTCGGCCACCGTCCGCTTCAGCGCCGGCGCACTCTTCCACTCGGCCGCCCGCGCGCGAGCGATCTGAACGGTCACGAGGTCCGAGGGCCGCGCAACCTTTCCCGGGTTCTGCTGGAAATACTGCTCGAACCGCACCGCGGCCTCGGCGCGGGCGGCCTCCAGGCCTGTGCGTTCTAATTGGATGTCAAGATATTGCCGCCGCGCGTTCTCGACCGCGGCACGATCAAGCATGCCATTTGCCGCCATCCGGTCCATCTGATCCATCAGATCGCCAAGATCGCCGGTCTTGCGATGCAGCAGCGCCAAACGCTCCGATGCCATCCAATAATCTGCCCAGGCGCGCGCGCCCTCGAGCGCGATCATGTTGCCCCGATCCAGCCTGTCGGCCTGGGCTGCAAGCGCCGCGGCAGTGGCCCGATTGATCGTGCCGCCCGTGGCTCCGCCATCATAGACAAGCTGGGACAGGGTGACGTCACCGGCAGCACCGGTAGTCGTGTCAGAGACTGGGTCGCCCTCTCGCAGCGCCCCGAGCGTGGCATTTGCGCTGAGCTGCGGACGGCGGGCACTGGTCGCAACCCCCACACCCGCCATCGCTTCAGCCTCATAAGCCTCGGCCGTCCGGTACCCCTCATTCGCGGCAACAGCACTGCGCAACGCCTCGGAGAACCCCGCTGTCAGCGTGACAGTGCCACCCGAGTTTGCCTCCGTAGCTTTTGGAGCCTCAAGCCCTTGGGCGAGGCGTTCGCGCATCGCCGCATCCATCGTGCTGACGGAGGTTTTCTCAACGGCACAACCGGCTAGAACGAACAGTCCGCAGGCAGCCAGATGTCGTGCTCGCCGCATAAGCCTTACTCCCCCGCGCGGGCATCAGCCGGTGCGGCCTTTGCCTTTTCCAGCTCAGCCTTCAAACCAGCAATATAGCTGGCCTTTGCCGTGTTATAGACGGCGATCTCGTCCTTGATCTTGCGCATCTGGAATTCCAGAAACTGCAGGCTGGCCAGCTGCGCCTTGCCGTTATCGCTCAGATCTTCGGTGTTGTAGTCGATGCCATCCACAGTGAATTTGGGCATGGGGATTTACTCCTCGTCAAACAGCGTCGAGAGATCAACGCCGGTTTTCTCTTTGATGATTTCGGTCTTGAGGTCCGCGATATAGGCGTTTTTCGCCTTGGTCAGCAGCGCCATGAGGTTGCTCTTTTCTTCAAACAGGCGGTCGAGATGCTGCAACCGCGCCACGAGTGCCTTGGCCTCCTCCGAGGCTTTGGACAGGTCGTAATCCTCCCCGTCGAGGCGCAGGATCTGCGGCGTCTCAGCCATCAGCTTGCCTTGCCTTCCAGCTCGGCCTTAAGGCCCTTCACATAGGCAAAATGCGCTGTCTGGCAGATCGCCAGCTCATTCTGCAGCGCCATCAGCTTGGCCTCGGCAAATTGCAGGCTGGCGATTGCACCCTTGGCCGGGGCGCTCAGGTTCGTGGCATCGTATTCGACACCGTCGATGACGATCTTGGGAGTTTTGGGCGCATCGGCCTGTGGCGAAACGGCAGCAACAACATCGCCGATCGCGTCGCTGATGATCTCGGTGGTTTGGCTACCCGCGTCAGGCTTTTTGGATTTCGCCATTTGATTATCCTTTCTTATGATTTTCATTTGTCAGCGCCTCAACCCAAGCAAGCTGCTTTGGCAGACAGACTGTCTTCAGGTCATAGGCTGCGATGGCCGTGTGGCGGGCGGCGGCACCAAGGCGCTGACGTTCTTGTGGATCGTCTAGCAGGCGGCAGATCGACTGAACAAGGCCATCTATACTGAAGAACTCGACCAAAAGGCCGTTTTCGTTATGCCGAATGACTTCGCGTAGGGGCGCGGTGTCACTGGCAACGATGGCCGCGCCCGCACTCATCGCCTCAATCAGGCTCCAGCTCAAAACGAAGGGGTAGGTCCAATAGACATGGACGGTCGAAAGCTGGAGGAGCGAGACGAAATTGGTATAGGGAACCTGCCCCACGAAATGCACCCGCGCCCAGTCTGCGTCGGATATCTGGCCGCGCACTTCGTTGAGGAACACCTCTTTCCAGGATGCCGCGCCGTTCTTTTCAACGGTCGGCTTGGCGCCATAGCTGACTCCGTCACCGCCCACGATGATGACCTGTGCCTTGGGGCGCTCTTGCAGCAGCTTGGGCAGCGCACGCATGAAAATATGACAGCCGCGCATCGGCTCAAGGTTGCGGTTGACGAAAGTGATGACCTCATCGTCCCGCGTCAAGGTGAGCGGCTCGTCCGATCCATTGCGACGCAGTTTGAGGCTCACCTTAGGGTTGGGCTGGATCGCCTGCGTGTCGATCCCGTCATGCACCACCGTGATCTTCGAGCGAAACGGCTCCGGGAAGGTGCTGGCCTGCCAATGGGTTGGCGCGATCGCCGCATCCGCGAAATCGAAATGCATGTAGTTGTTAAGGTTCTTGAGCTTTAGGCGGCAGTTGTTCCCCGCCACATCCTCCACCGGAAACTCGGGATCAAACCCGGTATCAGCACCCTCCGCCAAGTAGAAGAACTCGCAGAAGATGCCGAGCTTTGCCTCCGGCCAGACCTCCTTCAGAAACAGACTCTCGCCCCAGCCAGGATGGGCGATGATCGCGTCGGGCTCAAACCCCTGCTCCTTGAGCTTCAGGCATGCACGGAACGCTCCCTCGGCACGGATGATTTTGGTCTCAAAATCTACCACCCAAGGATGGGTGCCCGGCGTAGAACCTTGGGTCACCGCGTAGGGCACTAGGTCCACGCCCTGCCAGCGGGTTTCCTTGACCTTTTGCATGGTCAAAGCGACCACCCGATGGCCGCGCTGCGCAATCGCAGGGGCCAGGTGTTTGAACTGGCCGGGGAAATTCTGGTGAATAAAGAGGATGTTCATTGTG